>DAITQE010000112.1:0-8671 GCA_036833235.1 Opitutus sp. | reverse complement strand
CGCTGGCCGGACCTTCAGCCTGTTTTTTCTAAACATGGCCATCGGTGTCGGGCTGGGTCTGATAATGATGAACCTGCTGCGTCCGGGCAACCATTTGGACCCGGCGGCCAAGGTACGACTGATGCAGGAATTCGGTGGCGCGGGCCCAAGCCCACATCACGGCCCAAGAAACTCAGACCGCCATGACGCCTGCGACCATCGTGGAGATGTTCATGCCGAAAAACCTATTCGGCGCCTTTGTCGGCAACAATCGCGCAACGCTCGGAGACGTGCTCCCGCTGATTGTCTTCGCAATTTTAGTTGGCGCGGTTGGGACGCAGTTGTCCGACGAGAAACGGCGCAAGCTTCAAGACGGATTGGAACTGGTGAGCGAAATCATGACCGGCATCGTCCATTTTGCGCTGCGGCTCGCTCCCTACGCCGTGCCGGCGATGATCTATAGTGTCATCGTGAAGATCGGCGTCGACATCCTGATCGCGCTGGGAGTCTTCGTGCTCGGCTGCGCGGGCATCATGTTATTGCACGTGTTCGGGACGATGACGCTGTTTTTGAAACTCTGGACCAAGCGCTCGCCACGAGTGTTTTTCAAGGATATCGAGGCGGTCTTGGTGACGGCATTCTCGACGAGTTCGAGCAACGCCACCCTGCCAGCGGCACTCGACTGCGCCAGGAACACGCTCGGAGTCATGCCTTCAACCGCGGGATTTGTGCTGCCGCTTGGTACGACCATGAACATGAGCGGCACGGCACTTTACGAAGGCTGCGTCGTTCTCTTCGTTGCTCAGGTGTTCGGGGTTGATCTGAGTCTCGCGCAACAACTCACCTTGCTGCTGCTCAGCGTCCTCAGCGCCGTAGCCGTCGCCGGGATACCGGGCGGGTCTTTGCCGCTGATCGCCGGACTATTGATATCGTTTGGAGTCCCGCCCGAAGGGATCGGCATCGTCATCGGCGTTGACCGCATTTTGGACATGACACGAACGATGACCAATGTCGGATGCGACATGGTTACGGCCGTGGTCGTCGACGCGCAGGTGCGCAAATCGAATCCGGCTTAGTCGTGACGACGCAGTCGCCGGAAAGACTACAAGCTTAGAGCGAGACGTCGATACACGGTTTTCCGGTATGGCTTCGCAAGTGTAGGCTGCCGGCTTGTTGGCGCGGTTTGAGCGCGAGCAAGCTCGCGGCCTACGGGAACCGTGAGTTGCAACGGCACCGGAAAGCCGTGGACGTTGATATCAGCCGGTCCGAAGCAATTGGGCACAAGAAAGGGCGGGTGTTTTAACCCGCCCATTGATCAGGCAAAGAATTTATCGGCGTCTTCGTGACCGTTGGTTTCGTCTGGCGCCGCGTGGCCGTTGGCCGCCTCACCTTTGACGACACCTTTGATCATTGGAACAATCGGTTTCCGATTGGGTGCCGAATGACGAGCCGTGCGACTCGGTGACGTCGGGCGGCGACTCAATGCGGGCGACCTTACGCTCATTGAAACCGGCGCAGCGGGCGTTTCAGCGACCTCGTTGGCGTCGGCCCCTCGCGCCATGCGCATAAGATCGGCAACCGCGAGGCGGACTTGCTCAGCTTGTGACTTGAGCTCTTCAGCGGACGCGGACGATTCCTCGGCGAGCGCAGCATTTTCCTGCGTAATTTTGTCCATGCTCGCGACAGCCGTGTTGAGCTGTCCGATACCTTCACTCTGCTCGTGGGACGACTGGGCGATTTCGGCGATACGCTCATCCAGCTGCCGAGTCTTGTCGACAATCGCGGCCAGATTGGTGGCCATCTTTTCGCTGATCCGCGCACCTTGCTCGCTCTTTTCGGTGGACGCGGAGATCTTGTCGGCTGTTTCTTTCGCGGCGCCAGCACAACGCTGGGCGAGATTGCGCACCTCGTCCGCGACCACCGCAAATCCGAGGCCAGCCTCACCGGCACGCGCCGCTTCAACGGCCGCGTTAAGGGCAAGGATGTTCGTCTGAAACGCGATCTCGTCGATCGTCTTGATGATTTTGGAAATTTCTGTGCTGGAGCCCTTGATCGCGGCCATCGCCGTCTTCATCTGTTCCATGTCGATCGCGCCAGCGTCGGCCGTCTGCCGCGCTTGATTGGCGAGCGTCTTCGCGTTTTGCGCGTTGTCCGAATTGCGCGACGTCATGCTCGCCATTTCGTGCAGCGAGGAACTCGTCTCTTCCAGTGAAGCAGCTTGTTGCGAGGCGCCGTTCGCCATCGACTGACTGGCGGACGATACCTGCAGGGCCGCCGCGCCGGTCTTCTCGGATTCCGTGGAGAGTCGGGCGGCCACTTCCGTGATCCGATGCGTGACGCCACGCGTGATGAGCCAGGCGCACACCGCACCGAGCACCAGACCGATTGACGTAATCGTGAGGACGACAAATTCGTTGCGCCGCTGTTCGGTTTGCGTGCGGCTCTGCAGTTCTCCCTGATAATCGTGAACGGACGTCTTCACCCGGGCCAGGCTGGCGGTAAACTCGGGTGCGACGCGATTGATCCGCTCGGAAAGTATTTTAGCGCGCGTCTGCTGTGCGGTTACGACTTCGTCGAGGCCGCTGCGGAACGTGATCGCGGTCTTCTGCAATTGCACCAGCAGAGCCGTTTTTGCGTCGTCCTTCAGAGTCGCGTCAAGCTGTTCCATTTCGACCTGATCTTTTTGCATCTTCTGGATCTGCGAGACCGTCACGGCGAGCGCCTCGCGGGCGGCAGCCGCTTTGGGCGCGTCGGAGGTCAGGAGGAACGAGTTCACGAGGCTCGAGCACTCGAAAAAGGCTTTCAGACCATTTGAAATCTGAAACGCCGCGTTCATGTCTCCCTGCGTTTTCGCCTGCGCGAGCATGTGCTGGAGACCGTCAGCAATGGTTTTACCTTGAGGAGTTAGAACGTCGTTTTCGATCGCAACCTGCGCTTTGTGATTCGCCACGATCTCGGTAAAGGCCGTGTGATAGGTCGCGAGCAGCTCGCGCGCCTTGGCAATCTCCGCGGCTCGCTTGGGCTCAACGATGTGTTGAGCGGCTGACGCGAGTTCAGTGTCAAGGACCTTCTGAGCAGCGTCGCAAGCCGTGATGCTTTCAGCGGATCCAGTCGCCAGAAATTCATTAACATTCAGCTTCAGGCCCTGCATCGCTGATTCGAGCGAAGCGGCGACGTACGTTTCCTGAGCGCTTCCCGCAAACATCGCCAGCCCACGTCCGGCGTCGCCGAGTGCGGTGTAGGCGATGGTCGCAACGACAATGAGCAACGTGAATAGCAATCCGAAGCCAAGAGTGATCTTTTTTCCGATGGTGAGATTCTGGAAGGACATGGCTGGGGATTGTTTTTTGAGAAACAGGCGCGATCAGCTTTGTTCGGCGACAAACTTGATCGGGATGGTCACCTTAACGCTGATGACGGCTCCGTCCTGGCGCGCGGGCTTGAACTTCCACTTCTTCAGTGCGTCTAACGCGAATTTGTCGAAATGCTCGTTGCTGGACTTGGAAATCTCGGGGTCGGCCACATTGCCTTGCTCATCGATGGTGCACTTGACCATCACGAGTCCTGAAATGCCCTGGTTCTTCATGTCACGCGGGTATTCAGGAGCAACCGTACGGACCGGAACCGGATTTTCACGGGCGGCCATCATCAGCGCCGGCATCGCACACAGGCAGATGGTGAGAGTTATGAGCAATTTCGGGAGTTTCATGATTTGGAAAGGATGGTTAAAAATTGTGCACCTGAGAATCGTCACGCGTAGGCAGAAACTTAAATGCCGAACCACCGGAACAGCAGCGCGGCTCCGGTGCTTCATCGTCACATCTCGCCAGAACTGAGGCGTGCTGAACTCCCATTTAAGACTTCACAGAAATCACGCGGGCAACAGACCAGCGCGATTGCATTTGAGTGGCCGGCTCGCAAAACTCACGGCAACTCTAGCTGTCAGGAATGCTCCTCGAAGAAAAACTCCGTCGCGGCCCTCGTTTGGCCGGCGTGCTGGTCGTTGCGATCGCACTGTTTCAACTTGCCGCCGCCGCCGCAGGCGTCGCGGTGTTCAAATCGGGCGTCGCCGCAGCGCTGCCGCTTGCGCTCCTCGGAGCATCACTCTGGCTGCACGGCGGTCGCAAACAGCCACTCCTGGCGGTGGTGTTTGCGACGATGGCGGCAGCCATTGCCGCCGCCATGGCGGCTTGGGATTTCGCCCATGGCAACCTGCGGGTGGACGAGATTTTTTTTCACGTCGCCCCTTCAACAACTGCCGGCGGTCGCAGTATATTGTCCTTTGATACAGCGGCTATTTTGTTGACCGCAGGAATCGCGCTAGCGCTGTTTGCCCAAAAAATGAAACGGGTGCGGCGCCACACATCCGGTTGGCTGCTGACGGCGGTCTTCGCGCTGAGCCTGGCCACCTTGTTGATGAACGGACTCGCGAGCGTGACGCCGTACGCACGTCCGCTTAATGTTACCCCATTGCACGCCGTCGCCTGCATCGTGTTTTGCGCTGGTGCACTCGTGCTCCGTCCAGACAGTAAACTCTTGCGGCTCTTCCTCGCGCCTTCGGCTGCCGGCTCCCTGTCCAGGCGTCTGTTTTACGGAGTGACCCTTTTGCCCGCAGGGCTGATCGGACTGACTCTTGTGTTAACGAGCAGCCGAATCATCGACGTCAGCTATGGTCCGGTTTTTCTCATCTCAGGTCTGGTCGTCGCTGGTGTGATCCACGCGATGGTTTCCGCGGAAACAGCGGTCACCATCGATGAGCGCCGCAAGGCCGCAGAAAACGAGCATGTAAGACTGAATACAGTGCTCGAACAACAGGCTTCGCGCCTGCAGGAACTCGTCGCACGGCGCACCAACGAGCTCCGCGCTCTCAGCGTAAGTCTGCGGTCGACCACTCGCGAAAACGCGCAGCTCGGCTTGGTCGCCCGCAATACGACGAACGGCGTCGTGATCACGGATGCTGAAGGACATTTGGAATGGGTGAACACCGCATTTGAGCGCATGACCGGCTATACGCTGGCGGAAGTGAAAGGACGCAAACCAGGTCATTTTCTACAGGGGCCCGATACCGACCCGACTGCCGCCGCGCAGATGCACCGGGCGGTTCAGGCGGGCGAGCGTTGTTACGTTGAAATCCTCAATTACACCAAGAGCAAACATCCGTATTGGCAGATCGTGGACATGGAGCCGGTGCATGATGCGAGTGGCAAACTCATCAACTGGATCGCCATCCAGACCGATGTCACCGCCCACCGGCTGGCCGAGCAACATCTGCGTGTGCTCAACGAACGGTTACAGCTGGCCACCCAATCCGCCGCCCTTGGCGTGTGGGAATGGGATGCCGCCAGCCAGAAGCATACGTGGGACGAGCGCACGCACGTTATTCATGGCCTGAAGGCCGGCAGCTTCGACGGAAGCTTTGAGGCATGGATGGCATGCCTCCATCCGGATGACCGTTCTCTTGCCCGCGCCCGCTTCCAGCTCGTTCAAGCGGGAGGCAATTTCTATGATCAGGAATTTCGCGTTCTCTGGCCGGGCGAAAGCGGCGTTCACCACGTGGAATCCAGGGCCATCGTACAGCGCGACGCTCAAGGCAAGCTGTTGCGCATCACCGGTACGAGCCGCGACGTCACCGCCGAACGAGAAAACGAAGAGCGGTTGCGAACCCTGACCGATCGCTGGCAACTCGCGTTGCGGGCGTCACGATATGGCGTTTGGGATCTGGATCAGGCGACAGGGAAGCTCATTTGGGATGACCGGCTTTTTGAAATCTACGGCGTCAGCCGGGAAACGTTTCCGTGCACCTACCAAGCGTGGCTTGAATTGGTGCACCCGGAAGATCGATTTCGGATCGATGCGGCGTTCGATCCGTCACGGCTCGGGCAGGAGGAAATCGATCACGACTTCAGGATCCTTTTCCCAGGCGGCTTTGTCCGTCATATCGAGACCCACGGCTACATCCGGCGGGACGAACAAGGGCGGGCGGTCCGCGTGGTTGGCATGGACCGCGATATCACCGCAGAGAAGCAAACGCTCGAAGCCTTGCGCATGGCGGAGGAACGGTGGCAGCTCGCTGTGGAAGGCACGAACGACGGCGTGTGGGACTGGAACGTGCCGACGGGTGTGACTTATCACGACCAGCGCTGGTCTCAGATGCTCGGCTATGAACGCGGCGAGATCCTCAACACGATCGAAAGCTGGAACAACCTGGTCCACCCTGACGATCTGCCCGGTTGTCTCGCCGCCACGGAACAGCATTTTGCGCGACGCACCCCACTCTATCACCATGAGTATCGCATGCGCACCAAGCAGGGCGACTGGAAGTGGATCATGGATCGGGGAAAAGTGGTCACCCGCGATGCGCATGGCCAACCGCTACGTATGGTTGGCATGCATACAGATGTCACGGCTCGCAAGAGCTTGGAACAGCGGTTGCACCAGTTCGAACAACTCGCCACCCAAGTCAGTGAGCTCGCTCAAATCGGCGGATGGGAAATCGATTTGGAGACGATGCAGCTGACCTGGTCGGAACAAATCCGCCGGATCCATGAAGTCGATGAACAGTATCGGCCGACGGTGCACACCTCGATGGATTTCTTCGCTCCAGAAGCGCGCGATACTATTTCCACCGCGCTCAAGGCGGCGATGACGCACGGCCGCGACTATGATCTCGAATTGCCGTTTATCACGGCCACTGACCGGCGCATCTGGGTTCGCGCGCTGACTCGCGCGGAGTTCCGCGACAACAAACCTGTCCGATTAATCGGCGCATTGCAGGATATCAGCAGCCGTCGCGACAGCGAAGACGCCCGGCGGAAATTGGAATTTCAACTTTTTCAGGCGCAGAAAATGGAGACGCTCGGCACGCTGGCCGGCGGCATCGCGCACGATTTCAACAACCTTCTAACGGGTATTATGGGCTACCAGGAATTGGTCGCCGATGTACTCGGAGATAATGAGCCCGCGCGCGAATACCTGACCGAGGCGCGCGGAGCCAGCATTCGCGCCCGCGAACTCGTTGAGCAGATCCTGACCTTCGGACGCCAGTCTCCCGGCGATCAGCACATGGCGCTGGACTTGGGACTCGTGATTGAAGAAGCGCGGCGATTGTTACGCGCGACGATTCCAGCCAGCATCGCGATCGAGACGTACATCGAGCCGGACTGCGGATCGGTGCTGGGCGACGCGACGCAGATTCATCAAGTCATTCTCAACCTGGGTTCCAACGCCGCCCACGCGATGCAGTCCAAAGGCGGCGTTCTTTCCATCAGCTTGCAGCGCGCCGATCGCGCGACCTCACGTAGTGCGACCCTGACTACACTGGCGGCCGGCGATTATCTCCGGCTCACCGTAAGCGACAACGGTCACGGCATGGACGAGACAACATTGCAGCGGATCTTCGACCCGTTCTTTACGACCAAGGAAGTGCGCGAAGGGACCGGGCTAGGCCTCGCCGTGGTGCATGGCATCGTGCGAGCGCATCGTGGCGGCATCGACGTTGAAAGCCGTCCCGGCTCCGGTTCAACGTTCCACATTTATCTGCCGGTAGCGGCAACCGAGGCGGAACTAGCCGATGACAGCATTCAGCTCGCGCCTCGCGGCGACGGCGAGATGATTTACATTGTCGATGACGAGGACAGCGTCGCGAGCTTCACCAAGATCGCGCTCGAAAATAAGAATTACCGGGCAATCACCATCGATACGGCTGAACAGTGTCTGGAGAAACTGCGCAGCAATCCATCCGCGTGTGCGTTGCTGATTACGGACCAGACGATGCCCGGGATGATGGGAACCGAGCTTTGCGGCAAAGTCCGCGAATTTGCAGCGAATCTTCCGATCATCGTGATGTCCGGCTACTTCTTGAAAATCCCGCCCCAAGACATCGCGAAAATCGGCAAAGTCGAATTGCTCGGGAAACCGTTCACCACGGACGAGCTCGCGATGATGGTCTATCGGGCATTGCATCCTGAAGTCGCCGTGGCTTAGCCGTTTGTTTCATTCTCCAGCGAACAAATCTTTGGACCACGAGCGGCCGGTTACGCGCAGTGGTTGTTTGTAATCTGCCTCCAGACGAAATTCGATGCTCTGACCGCCTGAAGACGGGATTACAAACGCAACGCTTCGTTCGCTTACGACGTAAACGAAAAAGGGCGGGTCATTCGACCCGCCCTCGTTCTTAAAACCTGTCAGATGCGTTAGCCTTGGAGGAGCTTGAGCACGCTTTGTGGTGTCTGGTTGGCTTGCGCCAGCATCGCGGTGCCCGATTGCACGAGGATATTGTATTTCGCGTATTCCGTGGACTCCTTCGCCACATCCACGTCGCGGATACGCGAGATGGCGGACGAGAGATTCTCGTATTCAACGGAGAGCGTCGTGGAAGCGAGTTCGAGGCGAGATTGCGACGCACCGAGTTTCGCGCGTTCCGTGGCAACCTGCTGAATCGTGTTGGTGATGTCGCTCGTGATCGTTGGACTGGTGATGCCGAGCGCGTAGGCGCCGGAGCTGTCCTGATTGACCAACGAGGCCATTGATCCCGTGCGGAGATTGGATTCTTTGATCGTCATGTCCTGGCCAACTGCCTGACCAATCGTGACCGTCAGCCCGGCGCTATTGGAGCCGAACAACGTAATGCCGTTAAACGCACCAAGCGGCGTGTTGATGTCTGTGGTCCCGCCAATCTCAGAGGGGGACGCGC
>DAITQE010000111.1:0-8706 GCA_036833235.1 Opitutus sp. | reverse complement strand
CGGCGTTGGATGCATTGCCCGCCGCGTTAGAAGCTGTGGTGGCAGCGTTTGCCGCTGCACTGGACGCATTGCTTGCGGCGTCGGCTGCCGTGGTGGCGGTCTGCGCTGCGTTCGACGCGACGTTGCTTGCATTCGTCGCGGCATTGGAGGCCCCCGAAGCGGCGCTGGCTGCGTTGCTCGCGTTGGTGGCGGCACTGGCGGCGTTGGATGCCGCGTTGGTTGCATTGCTCGCTGCGTTACTTGCTGCGTTTGCCGCTGCATTGGACGCGTTGCTTGCGGCATTGGAAGCCGTGGTGGCCGCCTGCGCCGCGTTGGCCGCGTTGCTCGCGTTAGTGGCAGCAGTGGCGGCGTTGGCCGCAGTTGTAGCGGCGTCGGCGGCATTTTTGGCTGCACCTGAAGCGCCTTTGGCAGCTTGTGCGGCTGCACCGGCAGCTGCGCTGGAGGCGGCTCTTGCTGCATTCGCTGCATTTGCCGCGCTCGCCGCACCTTGCAGCCCTGAATTGGCTTGAGCTAAAGCTGCTGGCACCACGAGCGAGGCGAGAACAAGAAGTGTGGCGTGGCGGAATTTAAATTTTTTCACGATGGGAGCTTTGGGGGAACTAATATGGACCTTTCCCCTCTCGAACGTTCGCGCTTTTTCCAGAACGGGCGCCCGTTATATTCATAGGGTAGAACCCCGATATCGACCGGTGGGAAAAGTGGAGCGCCAACTATTCAGTGGAGCGCTTCTCCCGCAGTAGCACAGGAATCAAATTGCGGGTTGGGTCGCACCCCGTTTGCGTCGGCGCTCGCGATGTTGAATCCAATCCCACCGCTGCGCCAGCGGTTTATCTTTGTCATCAGCGTGCTGTTAGCAGCGGTCGGGCTGCTACTGCCCTGGTGGCGGCACCACGGATTTCTCCGCGATTTTTATGACTACGGGAATGTGATCGCCGCAGCGGGTCGTATTCAACTCGGAGACAAGCCGTACGTCGATTTTCTCACGCCCATCCAAACGCTGCAGTTTTATCAGGCAGTGCTGGCTGAACGACTCTTCGGGCCGAGGTATTTGAGTCTTACCTACATCAACGCGATATTTATCGTGGCAAGCTTGCTGGCTTTTACCGCCCTGTTGTTCCGGCCGTTGGGCAGGTGGCCCGCCCTGTTGATCGCCACGGCGGTGGTGGCGGGCTCGTCGATGCAGCACACTATTTTGTGGTACAACTCACTCGGTGTGGCGTGGGTTGCCGTGGTCGTTTGGGCGATGGCGCAACGGCCGCGGCGAACGGCGCCGCGAGTCATGATTTGGACGCTCGTTTTTGGCGTGTTGTGGTTGGGCGGGATGACAAAGCTCACCTTTCAAACGGCCGCGCTGGCGTTTGCCTTGTTGTTCACACTGCGCTCGGCTTCGCGCCGGGAGATCTCTTGGCGGACTGCGGCAGGTCTTGGCGTAGCCTGGGTATTCGCAGGGGTGGTGTTGCCAGTCGCAACGGAGATGGCGCTCACCGGTGCAACGTTTGTGCAGTGGAAACACAATGTCCTGGAGCTTGCGAGCTCGCGCACGGATCTTCTCCGGCAGATTGGGACGTGGAGTTTTTATTGGATAACACCGCATGATTACTACGAGCCGATTTACCTCCCGTTCGTCGGGGGCTGGGGCATGGTTCTGCTCGCCATCACTGCGCTCTTCGCCTGGAGGTCTGTTCACCGCAATGCGCCGCGTAAAACTCGAAGTTCCGAACCGCTATTTTTCGGAATAATTGTGTTCGGAGCGGCGGCGTGCGGCGTCGTGTTCCTGGCGGCACATTATGAGATAGCGTACATGTCGGCGGCGGCGTGGTTGGTTTTCGCCACGGGCGTGGTGGTGGCATTCGTGCCGCGCGAACGGTCAGGCGCCGGCAGATGGGCGCGCGGCGTGCTGGTTGTCGGCGCGATCAGTTTGATCGGCACGGCGTGGGCTTCGGCGTGGGCGGGTGCGCGGGTTTTGTGGGGAATCGGCCCAACGGATCACTCGGGACTGATTTCTGCCGATACATTGCCAGCGCGTTTTGCCTATTTGAAAGGCGTCGCGATCCGCCCCACGCTACACGAGTCCTTGCAGAGGTTCGACGCATATTACGACGTATTGGCGGCCAACGGCCTGCCGCCGAACAGATACTATTTTGTCAACGGGACGGAGTGGATGGTTCGAGCCGTGCCAGAAGCGCGACATCACGGCCTGCCGCTTTGGCTCCAACCTGGCACCACCTTTTCCAACGATAATGTCCGGGTGATCACCGACAAACTGGGTATCGGCTCAGACATCCAAGTGGTCGTCTCGGACGACCCCTGGAACGTTTGGTATTACGGGATGGATTCATTTCTCAAAGAACATTACCGCGCAGACCGGATTGGACCGCAGCTTCACGTGTTCCGGGTCCGGGCGAATTTCAATTTGGAGGCTCCTTTGGAGCGCCCGCTGGATTTTACGACGACAACGAAATCGAATCTTTTGTCCAACGAGATGGTGCTGACGGGTGGTCCGGTGGTCCTTCGAATTCGGCCGGACGGCGGATTCATCAGCGGAACGCAGTCTTATCACATCGGTTACGGTATCGGGATTCCTGATATCAGCGGCGACATGGTGGCGGAACGATTGCCGAATGCGGCAGAGGGCAGCATCGAGGTGGTGTTCAGAGTCAGAGAACGTCAGCCAGGCTTGCCGGACCGAATCTTGTCGGAGCAACGCGTCACGGTCACAGCGAAGCAGCCCGTCCAGGTAAGATCGTTCGACGCAACCGCGCAGGGCGGAGAACTGGTCTTTGAAGTCGAGCTTCCTCCGGGTGAGGGCGCCTTGGCGGGCTGGCGCAATCTCCGAACGCGGCGATCGGCGGCGGTTGAAAAAATAAATCCGGCACCGCTCAACCGAAAACTTCTAACGCAGCGACCAAACGAGGCGTGGCAACATGCGTTGTTTGCGGACGAGCATCCGGCGGTGAGCGATCTCGCGGGCTTCAGCATCGATGTCCACGCAGATCGACGCGGCAATGACCCCGAGTTGTTTGTGCATGCGCCGGGGGAGGTTTGGTTCAAACTGACGGGACCGGCGGTGCACGTGAGCGGCAAATTCGGTTTTCGCGAACTTGCGTGGACGAAGCCCGATGGCCTTCTCGGAGTGAGGGCAGCGGTGGTGTTTTATAAGGGCGGACGTTTTGAAATCCTTGATCAACGCGAACTGAGGCCGCGTCGCGAAGCCGACCGGGCGCAGCAATCATTCGATGTCGTGGCGCCGGAAACGAAAGGATGGATTGGCTTGATGATCACCACGCTCGACGACACGAACGCGTACGGCCACTTCGGATGGAGGGATGTCCGCGTGCGGTGACGCGTCCGGTCCAACGTTCGTGAGCATGAAGGGATCGAGAGAGCGTTGAATTGGAATCCCAGAGAGAGTCGCGTGGGACCTTAGAATTTATACGTCGCGAGACCTCCGAGGCCGTAGTCGGGGCTGGCGTCGTTGAACCCGGCGAGGGCGTAGGCGAGGAAATTCCAGCTCTCGTTTGGCGTGGTCGAAACGAAGGCCAGTGCATCGGTCCCGTTTTGTGCGCCTTCAATAATCCGGCTGCGCCAATCGTACGCCGCGCCAACCACGGTTTTGTCGGAAAGCCGATAGGCGGCACCCGCGGTGGCATACAGACCGTCTTTCAACGGGAAGGCGGCATTGCTGCCGAGGATCCGATAGCCAATGTTGGCAAACGGCGTGATGACACCAAAGTTCTGATACAGATCTACCTGCGCGTAGTAATCGGTTAACCCGGTGCCCAATCCTTTGGCATCATCCGCTGTGCCGAACTTCACGCGGCCGGTAAAGTCGATGTTCAATTCCCCCGGGACGGGACGTGCATGATAAGTTCCGGCGATCACTACGTCACCCAAACCTGATTCGGAACTCTTGGTCGGCCGCCCCGGCTGTCCGCCCCCGATCGCGCCGGCGCCAACCACGACGCTGGCCGGGCCCTTGATCGTGATGTACGGCACGGTTGCTTTGAACATCCAGGGGCCCTGTTCGTAGGAAAGATTGGCAGGAATCGAGAACACCTCGGTGGCGTCCGTGAAGCCGTATTTGCCGCTGCTGTAGTCGAAACCCACGCCAAGTTTTGTGGTGGGAGACGGAGTGGTCACAGGCGTTGTGGCAGATTCGGCGGCGAAAACGGCAGAAGTTCCGCCGAGGGTCAGACAGAAGAGAACGGACGTAAGCGTTATTTTCATCGGGGTTAAAAAGGGGGAGTTGAGCCGCTGGGAATTGGCGGAGCACAGCAAACGCGCTCCAACTGGTAACAGTTGGAGCGCGAGTTGTGTTCCGCGGTTAATCAGGGATGTACGGCAGCAGGCGTTGGAACGGCGGCGGCGGCTTCAGCGCCCGTGACGGCCTGGGCATACGCTTCGTAGTCGGAGGCGAGCTGCGCCTGGGCGGCAGCTGACGTGTCCGCATTCGCACGCTGGGCCTGCTTTAGGCTTGCGCGAAGTGCGCGTTCGCGAATGCGAGCCTGCTCGTAGGCGGAGTTGAATTCCTGCCGTGCATCACCGCGCAAATCGCGGCCGGCCTGACGCAATTGAGCGAGAGCGCCCCGTGTGGCGTCCACGCTCGAATTGACCTGTTTCAGGACGGCATCGCGATTTTCTGCGGTCGCGTTGCGAATCTGGAGCGTGGTCTGAGTTGTGTTCAGCGACGCCGCAATTTGGCCTGAGCCGGTTGCACTAGCATTAAGACCGGGCCCGTGAACCACGCCGTTGGCGTCAACGTGCGTACTCGAATCGGCCTTTTCGCCGCGAGCCATCGGGCGGTCGGTCGTCGTATCCGTGGAATTAGCGACGCCGGCATTCACCGTTCCCGGCGTTTGCGGAATCGTCGCGCCGGCTGCAGTGGAAGCGGCGGCACCGGTGCTTGTCGCGCCGGTGACGGCTGGGCTGTTCGGGGTGGGAAAATGCGACGCAGCGGCGGCGTTGTTGGCGGCGGCCTGGGCACTGGCGTTTGCACTCTGATTTGCCGCAGCGGCTGATTGTGCCGCCGTCGTTGCCGCGGTTTGCGCAGCGACATTCGCCGATTGCGCGGCATTGGCTGCGTTCGTGGCTGCAGTGGCGGACTGAGCGGCCGCGTTGGCAGCTCCCGCGACTTGAGCCGGGAGAATTGGGATGAGCAGAGAAACGAGACCAAACAAGGCAATGTAGCGTGAGGAGTATTTTGTCATGAGGATGCCGTTAGGGCATCGCCATAGACCCGGCATTCTCAGTTAGTTCGAGCACCGGGAAAAATTGTCTCAATAAGTTAGTTGGAACAATCAGTCGAACTTTGGATACAAGTGGGTCTTACAGAGCGGGAACTTACCGTCGCCCTTAGCAGGTTTGTACGGTAGGTTGCGCGCTCGCCGCGCAACTCCGCGTCGCAAGCCCGTTGCGCGGCGAGCGCGCAACCTACTATAAACGCTTCACACGGTCTCGAGCAGGTGAGCGACCGAGAAATCCTAAACCGCGGACGTGGCGAGTGCGCGCCGCCGCCGCGCCCGAACTGCGAGCGTCACGGGGTATCTCAGACCGAGGTGGTAGAACGCGAGGAGTACGAGCATGCCGAAGCTGGCATAGACCAGACCTTCCACCGTGGTCGGCACCGCCGGCTTGAAGACGGTCCACGTCGCGCGCGCAATCGCGAGATCCACGTGCTGAAGAAAAACGAACGGGCGCGACCACACCGAGGCGTCGAGGATCGCCGCTTGCGCCGTTTCCAGCGACGCCACGCGATGGACGCTCTCGGTCATCACTGTGCTGAGCTTCGCCACCGCGGGATCGGCATTGACGTTGGTCTGCGTGATCAACCGGTCGAGCGTGAGCCCGGATTGCGTGGCCACTTCGCGGAATTGGGCGAGTTGACGACGGGCTTCATCGAGATGCCCGCCCAACCGTTGCAAGTATTGCTGCATGAACTCGGGGATCTGCGAAAAAGCGATGGTTCCCACGACGCATAGAACGCGGTCGAGGACGCCATTACCGAGTCCGAGCAGCGTCCGCCCAAAATTCATGCGTCAATCCTGTTGGGCCGACCGGTGAGAGCAAGCCGTGCGTGTTCGAAGACAGTTGTTCGCCCGCGGGTTCGAGATGGTTTTGTAACGTAGGCTGCCAGCTTGCTGGCGCGTTTTGAGCGCGAGCAAGCTCGCAGCCTACACCGAGAGTCGAGAGCTATTCGAGGCCGCGCCTTTTCAGCAACGGCTCGACGTAGGGAGCGCGTCCGGTGAAGTTGCGGAAGAGCGCCATCGCTTCCTCGGCCCCGCCCCGCGAGAGCAGCGATTGACGGAATCGATCGCCGTTCGCGCGCGTGAGGCCGCCGTTTTGTATGAACCACTCCACACTGTCAGCCACGAGCACTTCACTCCAGATGTAGGAATAATATCCCGCCGCATAGTCATTGCTGGAAAAGATGTGCGAGAAGTAAGTGCTGCGATATCGCGGAGGCACGGGCGGAAAATCCAGTCCGACCTTTTTCAGGGCAGCGCTCTCGAATTCGAGTACGTGATCGGCAGAGGGAATCTCGGCTGCCGGGATCTGATGCCACGCCTGATCGAGGAGCGCGGCGGCGAGATATTCTGTCGTCGTGAACCCTTGATTGAATTTTTCCGCGGCGAGCACCTTGTCGACCAGCTCGAGCGGCATCGGCTCGCCGGTTTTGTAGTGCTTGGCGTAGTTCTTCAGCACCTCTGGCCACGTCGCCCACATTTCATTAACCTGCGACGGATACTCGACGAAATCACGCGGCACGTTGGTGCCGGCGAAGCGCGGATAGTGCACGTTCGAGAACATGCCGTGCAACGCATGGCCGAATTCGTGGAACGCAGTCGTCACCTCATCGAACGTCAGAAGCGTCGGCTCGCCCGCGGGAGGCTTCGGAATATTGAGTTGATTCGCCACCACCGCCTTCGTGCCGAACAAGCCTGATTGCGAAACATATTCGTTCATCCACGCACCGCCGCGTTTTGACGGCCGCGCGTAATAGTCGAGGAGGAGCAAGGCGAGAGGCGAACCCTCCGCGTTGAAGACTTCGAACACCCGAACCTCCGGCAGGTACGTCGGAAGGTCATGGCGTTCCTTGAACGTAATCCCGTACAGACGAGTCGCAGCGTAGAACACGCCGTCGAAGATCACGTGGTTCATTTCAAAATACGGTTTCAGCTGTGACTCATCGAACGCGTAACGCGCCTTCCGTACCTTTTCGGAATAGAACGCCCAATCGGCGGCGGTGAGTTGGAAGCCTCCCTTTTCGGCATCGATGATCTGCTGCATGTCGGCGGCTTCGCGCCGTGCGTTCGCGACGGCGGGAGGTGCAAGATCGGCGAGGAGTTTGTTGACGGTGGGAACATCACCGGCCGTTTGATCTTCGAGTTGGTAGGCGGCGTAGTTCTTGTAGCCAAGCAACGCGGCGCGCTCGGCGCGCAGCCGGGCAATCCGCGACACGGCGTCGCGATTGTCGAACGGGCCGCCGCTGTTGCCGCGTGCGAGCGAGGCCCGCATGATGCGCTCGCGGAGGGCGCGGTTGGTAAGTGAGGCCAACACCGGCTGGCCCGTCGTGTTGAGCAACGGGAGAACGAACTTGCCCGGTTTGCCGGCGTCTTTGGCGGCGTCGGCCGCGGCGGAAATTTCGTTTTCAGAAAGACCGGCGAGTTCGGCGCGAGTATCCACCACGACTGAGGCGGCATTTTTTTCTTTGAGCACATTTTGGGCAAACGCCGTGGTGAGCATCGCGATCTCCGCGTTCAACGCTTTCAATCTGGTCTTTTCGGGCTCGGACAGTTTTGCGCCGGCGCGAACGAAGTCTTTGTAATAACGTTCGAGAACGCGTTTGGACTCCGGGTCGAGGTCGAGTCCGTCGCGGTGGTCGTAGAGCGCCTGCACCCGCGCGAACAGTTTTGGATTCAAGAAGATCGTGTCGGTATGTGCCGCCAGCTTCGGCGCCATGGCGGCTTCCACTTCTTGAATTACGGGATTGGTGTTAGTGGAGGAGAGATTGGAAAAAATATTGTTAACGCGCGTGAGGAGCACGCCGGAACGTTCGAGCGCGACGATGGTGTTGGTGAACGTGGGCTTTTCGGGATTGCCGGCGATCGCGTCCACTTCCTTGACCTGCTCGGCCATGCCCTGCTCGTAGGCAGGTGCGTAATGCTCGTTTTTGATCCGATCAAACGGCGGCAGTTGGTAGGGCAGGGCGCTTTGAGTGAGCAAGGGATTGGTCGTGCTGGTCGGAGGCGCATCGGCGGCGTGGAGCCCGCTGGCCAAACAGAGCCACGCCGGCGTATTGACGAGAAGAAGCGACGCGAGTCGCGCGATCGATAATTTCGACATGAAGCGAACGTTGAATGCCTCGTCGAACCTTGCAAGGAGGAGACCGCGTCCGATGCGCCCGCCCATCCTTCGACCTGTCCGCTCATCAAAAATTCATGTAACTTTGCGAAACGAGGTCGTGTTGTCCCGTCATGTTGGCGCGGGCATTTTCCCCCTTTTGCTTATGTTGCTCAAGCGACCCGACGCGCCGTCTGGACGCGAAGTTTCCGCGGTTCGTCGCAAACGCATGCTCTTTTTTCGGGGCTCAGGTTCGGGCTACTCTCGTTCATAGTTATCCGTTGCGTCGTGTGGCGGCGTCGTTGTGGGACTCTCCACCCAGGCTTACGATGGGCGCATCTGCCGGTTGGCGGTGGACCTGTAGGG
>DAITQE010000110.1:0-8716 GCA_036833235.1 Opitutus sp. | reverse complement strand
TCCACAAATACCACGCTCTGGGCAACGACTGCATTGTTCTGGATCCCCGCGATTTCCCGTCGTGGGAATCCGCGCCCACGATTGATCGGATTCGAGTTATCTGCCATCGGAACTTCGGTATCGGCTCCGACGGAATCCTGTGGGGCCCGCTCCAGTCGCAGCAGAGCGATTTTGGACTGCGCATTTTCAATCCGGATGGTTCGGAAGCCGAAAAGTCAGGCAATGGTTTGCGAATCTTCTCCCGATACTTGTGGGACCAAAGTCTCGCTCGGCAACCATCGTTCACCATCGAGACTCCCGGCGGCCAGGTGCAGGTCCTGATCAAGGAGCAAGGTCGGCTCATCACCGTGGCCATGGGCCGGGTCAGTTTCGACAGCACGGCGATTCCAGTCACAGGATCTCCACGCGAAGTCTTGAATGAAAAGATCACGATCCTAGATCGTGAGTTCACGTACTCCGCCGCCACGATCGGTAATCCACATTGCGTGCTTCCGCTCGGCGAGATTTCGCCAGCCCTGGCAGTCAAATACGGACCGCATTTGGAAACGCATCCGAATTTCCCGCGGAAAACCAATGTGCAATTCATGCGAGTCATCGACCGCGCCAATATTCAGATCGAAATCTGGGAACGTGGCGCCGGTTACACCCTCGCCTCGGGCAGCAGCTCGAGCGCCTCCGCGGCCGTGGCGCACAAGCTCGGACTTGTCGACCGAAGTGTCACTGTTCACATGCCAGGCGGAAAAATTGAGATCGAAATCGGCGAAGATTTTTCAATTCAAATGACTGGCACGGTAAACAAGGTCGCTGACGGCGCAATGCACCCCGACTTGTTCGCAGTGAAAGTCTGACGAGAGCCGCGCTGGGGCGCTTGGACTGTGTCCCCGATTGAACTGTAGGTAGCGCGCTCGCCGCGCTACTCCGATCGCAGCCCGTAGCGCGGCGAGCGCGCTACCTACGCCACACCCAGGTTCGTGAGCGAGTGGTGATACGTCCACTTGCTCACGCTCGCGGCTATGATCGATCGTGAGGTCCGCGCTGGTTCATTGCTTACGATTGCCCTAATATTTCACCGCACAGCCATACGGCTGGCTGGTTGCCGTCCTCATGGCGCGTCCTGTTTTTATGTCTTCGAGGGCCGCGGCAACGTAGTTCGTCGCTCTTTTAATATCTGATGGATCGCTGGAACGGATACTGTCGATCGCTCCGTTGTAGCGGAGTATGCCGTCGGCACCGATGATGAAAATATGCGGCGTGGTTTTCGCGCCATAAAGCCGCCCGACTTTGCCGTCCGGATCGCGCAGATACGCGGTCGGGGCAGCGTTGAGTCGTTTCAGGTAGTTCTGCAATTGCTCACCGGAATAGTCGCCCCCTTGCCGCCCGTGCGCTCCCGAGTTGATCGTAAGCCAGACCACGCCGTCCGATTCTGCCGCTCGTTGCGTCGCAGGAATGTTTCCGCTCTCGTAGTGCTTTCGCACAATTGGGCACTCCGGATTGTGCCACTCGAGCACGACGGTCTTGCCTCGGAACTCGGACAGACTGTGCGTCTTACCAGTGATATCGCTCAACGTGAACTCCGGGGCCGGAGAACCAATCGTCACTGCTGCGCCTGCGCTTAGGACAAAGGCGGCGGCCATCAGCGCCACCGCTAATGATAACATGGATTTGGCATTCATAGGAAATGGCGTGATCAGCCGCATGCAACGCTGTGAAATTTTTCTACCCTCGCCAGCGGACTGCGCAGAATTCGCTTTGCCCGCTCGGACACCCCGATTAGCGTCACCGACCTGTGACTGGCCGCCTCGCCGACCTCTTTCGCCTCGCTTGGGGATTGCTCTACTGGAACAGTCGAAAAACCTGGTTTCAGCTTCGTCCCGGCCGCACCCGATGCCCGTGCCAGAGTCCGAGTGATTCGGGTCGCGCATTCGAAACGGGCTGCGATGCCTGCATCCACTGGCATCGGCCGGCGCAATTTCGGAGAGTTTGCCCGTTGTTGGTCGAAACCGCCGCAGGTCTCCGCTGCTCCGTGGATACGCGCGACGTCCGGCCGTTTTGGACACGCGCCGTGGGTTATTACGCCGCTGGCGCCGCGAGTCTTTACTTGGTCGGCGCCCTCGGGATTTTCGTTTTCCTGCGCACCGTCGGATATCCCGTCAGTATTGTGCACCTCGTGTGGCCGGGTTCGTGGCATCATGTTGGCGAAGCCCGAGGCTGGTTTTTTCTGGACCGATCACAGCGCGCGTTCGCGGCGAATCGGCCGGCAGAGGGGATGCTCTATCTTGCAAATGCCTACCAGTTTGATCCAGGAAACTACGCCATCGGTTTCGCGCTCGCGCAAAAACTCCAGCTCAATCAGCCGCAACGCGCCGACGAAATCTATCGCCAGTTGCTCCGCAACCATCCCGATCGCTACGATGCGACCACCCGTGCCTGGTTTCGCGCGCTGCTGGCGCGCGGCGATTTTCCAACGCTACAGGAACTGGCGCGAACCCGGGTCGTCGATGACAAGGAATATGCGTCCGTTTGGATGCGTGCCCTGATCTTCGCCACGCGTGAGACGAATGATGAAGCGCCGCTTCGCCAATTATTGGAGTCGCCTCGCGCCGCCGCCTGGCAGCCGCTCCTCGAAACCGAACTTCTCCTTCGGCACGGACGCATCGCCGACGCACGCACCGCTTTGAATCGCTCGTGGACCGGAGCGCCCCCGTACGCTTTTTTTTATCAAGTGAGCGAGCTCACCGCGCTCGGCGACGGGCTGGCCGCCGTTGATTTGCTGGAGAAAAATCCGACTGCGCTCGACGACACCGCGCGAGTGACGCTGCTGCTGCAGGCTTACGCGTCGCTCGAGGCCGTCCAGGCGCGTCAACGGCTGATCACGACGTTGCTTGAACCACCGCTCAAACTGGCCGTCGTCAATTTGGTCGCGGCCGATCTGATACGCCATCCTGACGCCAAACTATTCGGCGAGCTGTACGCAAAATTCACACAGGCGGCGATGCCGCTCAACGACACCAGTCTCGAAACGTATATTGCGCTCTATTGTGCCGCAGGCGTCGTCGGTGATTGGACTGCGTTGCAGGCCATCGCCACGACCTTACAACGTGAGCCCAATGGGAATTCGCGCACGCTCGGATTGGCCGAATCTTTCTTTCGCGGTCAAACGACCCAGACTCGAATTGCCGGCCTGCTCATCGCGCTCCCCGCCCCTCTCGAGGTCCACTACGCGTTGCTCGAACATTATCCTGGTCCTTCGCGCTTAACGGTAGCGGGCACCCGATGAACGCCACGGGCTCTGAGATTCCCTCGGACGATTCTTCGGTTGAACGCGGGGCGGTTTCCGCCGCCGTGGACGGCGCGAATGAACGCGAGCGAGGCGAGCTGCCGGTTATTGCGCGCCTAAACCTCGTTATCCTCGGCGCAATTACGGTGGCTCTGATCATGGTGCTCTGGCCTTACTGGCGGGAGAACCCAGATCTTTCGCACGGGTTTTTGATGCCGCTCGTTTTCGTGTTCTTACTTCGGGAAAGTCGCGCCGGATACCCGCGCCACCTCGGCAGTACTCCGAGCACAACCGCCCTTTTGGCCTCACTGCTCACTCTCGGGATTCTTGCGCTGTGCGCGAGCGGACTTTATGCGGCCGCGCTGGCCTGGACGCATCCGCTCGTCGCCTTCACGCTCACGCTTGCGATCGTTTTATTCCTCGGGGCCGGGCTCATTACGTTCGCTTCGGACCGTGTCAGGCTCATCCGACTGAACTGGGCGTCTTGCTCCGCCGTCGCGCTTTGGATGCTTTGCGCGCCGATTCCTCCAGGAAGCTATACGCGTCTGACGCTGGGTTTGCAGCTCGTGGTTACTCAGGCGGTTTTGGGCGCGCTGCACCTGCTGGGGATCGCGGCGAATCGCCATGGAAATATCATCGATCTCGCGACCACGAGCGTCGGTGTTGAAGAAGCCTGCAGCGGGGTCCGCAGTCTAATCTCGTGCATTTTCGCCGGCGTTTTTTTCTCGGCCACGCTGGTCAAAGGGCGGGCGAGACGCGGTCTCGTCATTCTGCTCGCCGCACCAATCGCGATCGCGATGAATTTCGTGCGGTCGTTAACGCTCACGCTTCTCGCCCATGCCGGCATCGACATTTCCGGGCGGTGGCATGACGTCACTGGCTTTGCCGTTCTTGGCCTGACCGCCGCGATTCTGGCGAGCATCGCTTTAATGCTGGGTAAAAAATCAAAGCCTGCCGTCACCACGCCGAAGCTCGTATCGGCGGACATGATATCCAGGCGGCGCTCCAGCTTGCGTCCGCAGATGTTTCTGTTCGGCACCCTGCTCGCTTCGGCCCTGCTGACCGTTTTCTTTTTTCTCAATACGCGGCCGTCCCACCGACTCGGCGCTCCCGTGCCCGATCTCGCATCGATTCTTCCGACCGAGGTTGAAGGCTGGCACGTCGAAACCTCCACCGACTTGTATCAATTCAGTGCCACGCTCCAGACCGAACACCTCGCGCAACGCAGCTATTTCCGCCGCTCCGATCTCGGGGTTGAACAAGTAACGATTTATCTCGCTTACTGGCGGGCCGGGCAGGCCCCGGTGAGTCTTGTCGCGTCACACACGCCCGATGCGTGCTGGCCCGGCAGCGGCTGGCAGGTTGCGCCGCTCCCGCAGGCACGTGATCAACTTGTAATCGGAAATCGCGCACTACCCGACGCGGAGGCTCGAAAATTTACGAATGGTGATTTCCCGCAATACGTTTGGTTTTGGCATCTCTACGACGGGCATCCCATCGCATATCGTGATCCGTATTCGGCGCGTGAGCTCCTCAAGATCGCGTGGCGCTATGGATTCACCCATGACGGTGATCAGTTGTTCGTGCGCGTATCCAGTAATCACCCTTGGTCAGCGCTTGCCCATGAAGCGTTCCTGCGCCAGGTCTTTTCCCGTTTGCAACCCCTCGGCCTTTAGACGTCCGGCAATGCCTTTTCCAATCACGAGCCGCGAGCGGATGATTCTGATCGTTATCGCGCTACTCATCACCTTTGGCCTTATCGGAATGGCCGTCTTATGATTCCTTTTGCGTCGTCAGCCTTCGGCGCTTCGCATCTCTTCATGTTCCACATGCGTAGTGCCAGAGCATGCCCGCCGTATTTCGGTTCTTTTCGAAGATCCCGTCATTGTTCACGAAGGTTTCGCAACGAAACGGGTCGTATCCGCGCCCATGCATGACGACATCCGCGACTCGCAATCGCCGGACGTTGCTAACATCGTTCGGCCTCGCTTTTTCAGCGCCTCACGGCTTCTGCCGTGGACGATCGCCGCGAGCGTTGCCTTCGCCTGCCTTTGGCTGGGGCAACTCTACCTTTCCAGCCGAGCCGAAAACGCGCTGCTCCAGGATCAGCAGACCCTCGCAGATCTGGAACTTCGTAGCGCGCGGCAACAGGCCGAAGCGGAACGCCTGCTGGCCAAACGCCAGCTCGACGATGGCGCTCAACAGCTCGCAGCCGTCAACGCTCGGCTTGCAGAGACCACGAGAAAACTCGACGCCACCACGGGGCAACTCGCGACGGTTGACCAGCAACTCTCCTCGGCCGGCAAAGAGATTGTGGACCTCCGTGAGAAGCTTCAGACGCAGGGCAACTTGGCCCAGCTCAAGATCACCACGCTCGCTTCTCTAGGCGGCAACTCCCCTCAAGCTTTCGCCGTCGCTGTCTGGAATCCGACGACCCAACAGGGCGTACTGCGGGTCGAGAAACTTCCGGCTCTGGCCAGCGACAAAGACTATCAACTCTGGGTGATCGATCCGGCGTATCCTATTCCCGTTGACGGCGGCGTGTTCACGGTCGATCCAGCGACGGGCCACGCGCGGATAAACTTCCACCCCAACCAGCGCGTCAACAACGCAGCTAAATTTGCCGTGAGTCTCGAGCGCAAGGGCGGTGTGCCCAAAGCCGAGGGGCCGATCATCTTGACCGGTGACTAAACTGTGCCAACCCACCCAGCCGCCGCCGGTAATTTGCGGACCGAAGGCGCGTCGCAAAACAAACTGGACGCTACTCACTCCTTCCTCACCCTATATTGCGTATGATTATCAAACCCCGCGTCCGCGGTTTCGTTTGCGTCACGTCTCATCCGACAGGCTGCGCAGCTCACGTGCAGGAGTGGATCGATCATGTGAAGGCAAAAGGCACCATTAAAGACGGCCCAAAGAACGTGCTAGTGATCGGTTCCTCCACGGGGTACGGACTGGCCTCACGGGTTACCGCCGCCTTTGGCTCAGGCGCCGCGACACTTGGAGTTTTTTATGAGCGTCCGTCCGAAGACGGCCGCCCCGCCACCCCCGGTTGGTACAACACCATCGGTTTCACGAAAGCTGCTCGTGACGCCGGACTTTACGCCAAGAACATCAACGGCGACGCGTTTTCGGACGACGTTAAGAAACAAGTTCTCGATCTAATCCGCGCCGACTTGGGTCAAATCGATTTGGTCGTTTATTCGCTGGCCTCTCCTCGCCGCACTCATCCGCGCACCGGTATCGTTCACAAATCGGTTCTGAAACCAATCGGTGCTGCCTATACGAACAAGACCGTCGATACCGACAAAGGGATCGTCAGCGACATCACGATTGAGCCAGCCACCGAGACCGAGATTGCGGATACGGTCACCGTGATGGGCGGGGAAGATTGGGAGCTGTGGATCCAGTCGCTGCGCGACGCAAACCTCCTGGCTCCCGGCGTCCAAACTGTCGCTTATTCCTACATCGGTCCCGAAGTGACCTGGCCGATTTACAAGAACGGCACGATTGGTTTGGCCAAGAACGATCTCGAGCGGGCGGCGAAAGCGCTCGATACGATGTTGAAATCCCATGGTGGAGGACGCGCCTTCATTTCAGTAAACAAGGCGCTGGTGACACAGGCCAGCTCGGCCATACCCGTGGTGCCTCTTTATATTTCGATCCTTTACAAGATCATGAAGACGAAAGGCACGCACGAGCGTTGCATCGAACAAATGCAGCGACTTTTCGCCCTCCACATGTACAACGGCCACACCCCGAAATTTGACGAAGCTGGCCGGGTGCGAGTCGATGATCTCGAAATGGTGCCGGACGTGCAGGCAGCCGTGCGCGAAATTTGGCCCACCGTCACGACGGCAAACCTCGTCGAGAAAACCGATATCGCCGGCTATCGCAGCGAGTTCTTGAAACTGTTTGGGTTTGGACTCGACGGTGTGGATTACGAAGCAGACGTGGAGCCACATGTCTCGATGCTTTGAGCTGGCGGACACGTGATCGTCATGCGGCAGTTCTGGGTTGTTGCTTCGAACGATCAGCACGTAAGAAACCACGGCGGCGAAGACTTTAGGCTGAACGCTCACGCCAACCGGTTCCTCGCTGACGCAGTCATTTCGTACCCAGATCGGTATCCAAAATGCGCGCTGTCGTCCAACGTGTCACGTCCGCGTCCGTATCGATCGACACTGTCGTTGTGGCGTCGATCGGCCGCGGTCTCCTAATTCTTTTAGGCATACAATCCGGCGACACCGACGTCGATGGAATCTGGCTCGCGCAAAAGATCGCAAACCTTCGTGTGTTTGCGGATGCCGAGGATAAAATGAATCTGTCGCTGATCGATATCGGCCACTCGATTCCGAGCGGGCCGACCGCGATTGTTGTTTCGCAGTTCACGCTCATCGCCAGCACCCGAAAAGGCACGCGCCCTTCATTCAACGATGCGGCGAGCGCGGATCAGGCGATTCCGCTCTATGAGTATTTTCTAGAGAACTTGGAGACGTCACTCGGCCGTGCGATCGGTAAAGGCCAGTTTGGCGCGAGCATGCAGGTGGGCCTTGTCAACGACGGCCCAGTGACACTCGTGATCGATTCGCGGCTGCGCGAGTAGCGGCACCGGAGACGCACCGCACGCAGCGGGAGCGCGTGCGCTGTCTAAAATTTTGAACAGTAGAACGGAGAAACGTAACAGCTCTGTTACGCTTTTCACGGCCAGTGGCTCTTTCGCTCGCGCATCCGCGAGGTTATTTTCGCCGAGCTCTCCAGCCTCAACGAGCGACCTGTCGTTACATCAACCAAGGAGAACATCGTATGATCTGAACGAAAATCTACTCGGACGTGTCTCATCAAACGGAGTGCTGAATGCACCGTGGGGCTTGGCGGTCGCGCCTGAGAGTTTCGGCCGATTCGGTGGCAATCTCCTCGTCGGCAATTTCGGCGATGGCACGATCAACGCGTTCGACCCAGTCAGCGGTGACCTCTTGGGCACGTTGAGAGATGAATCCGGCAGTCCGCTCGTGATTGAAGGACTGTGGGGCCTCAAGTTCGGCAATGGCGGCGCTGGTGGAAAACTGGGAACACTCTACTTCGCCGCAGGAATCGACGACGAAGCGCATGGACTGTTCGGGAGCATCACTCCCGTGCCGGAGCCTGCAATCACTGGTGCCGTCGCGGCCACTGGCCTCCTTGCGCTCTGCGCGTTCGTTCGGCGGCGTCGCGCCCGCACCAGGAATATCGAACCGTTGCTCGCGTAGTCAGCTTCCAGAGCGGTTTAGATGGAACTGTAGTCGCGTTCTCCTTCGTTGCAGGTCGCGAGCTTGCTCGCGCTGAACGACCGCCCGCGAGCGCGCGGTCCACTGCGAGTTGCTCCTTGGTTGCGTTGGTCCGGGGATTTTTACTGCGCATTGGGCCGCATCATCGCCGCGAGATCAGCCGAGTTCATTG
>DAITQE010000109.1:0-8764 GCA_036833235.1 Opitutus sp. | reverse complement strand
ATATTGTTCGAGCCAGCCGAGCCGCTCGCGATGCGGACAATCCGTGATGATGGAAACAAGGTTGCTGCGCTGCGCCCAACGAACCAGCCCGGCGATGCGATTGAACAACTCGTTCGAGCACGCAAAATATCCCGCTTCCGGCGCGGACGTATGGAAGACGAGTCCTTCGAGTTTTTCGACAATTGGTAGCGACGCCTCGGTCGTGTTTTTACCTCCTGCTGATGTCGGCGGGCTGCCCTCACCCCGCATCATTGGCGCCGTGCGCGATGAGGACACCGCGCTACTATTACCGTCGGGGGAAACCGGCGACGCGCGTTACACATGAAGATAGCGCACGCCGTGATAAAAGAAATGCGGCATCCACGACTCGCCTTCCGGATTGCCGGAGAGCGTATAGTTCCAGGCGGCTTCGGATTTGCCGCTGTGAGCCGAGTCGTGATTGATGGAGCCGTCCGCATTGAGCAACTCGGACGGAATGATCTTCACCGAGCTCCCAGCTGGCCCGCGTACGCGGAGGCGCGGGATAAGCGCGGTGTTCTGGCCGAGGTCGTAGACGTCTACGCCCGGGCGCAACGCACGCACGCTGACGGGCGCGAGGCTTTCATGCGTGCGCAATGGCGGCGCCGCTTCGGAATATCCGCGAAGTTCGCCGCCTGGACCAGCCGTGACGACGCTGTTGCTCCAGCCGGACGCGTCAAAGCCGGCGCGATCCCAGCCGATTGGCTCGCGGCGTGCGTCGTAGTCCTCGCCGCCATACACGTGAGCAAACGTGGTCGGTCCCGGCGCGGTTTGCCATTTCGTGTCCGTGACAATTCTGTCGACGCGACCGTCGGCATATTCGAGACGAAGCTGCGCGATCGCGATGAGCGGGCGCGGCGGTCCGACGAATTTCGTGTAGCGGCCCGGCGCAGCCGGTACGTTGTACATGCCGCCGGCGAGCGTGAGCCCGAGCGCATTTGCGCCGCGGCGGAGCTGCGCGGTGACATCGCGTGTGTCGTAAAGGCAGGTACGCTCGTAATCGGTCCAGCCGGGCGTGAGCAAATCCTCGCCGACCGCGGTGCCATTGACCGCGAGAGTGTAGTGGCCGAGTCCGCACACGAACAGCGTTGCCCGCCGAAGCTCGGAGCCGACGGTGAATTCGCGTCGCAGTAAGAGCGTGCTGGAGGCCCGGGGATTGGCGCCGGGCAAACCCATTCCGTCGACGAGCGCCTGGGCGGACCATGGACCTTCCTCCAGGCTGGCGCTTGCCGTCACCTTCGCGCCGGGCGCGACATTGCGGCCAGCCGCGCGGACTTCGATTTGACTGAGCGCGAGGCGGCCGCGCGGCGCGTTGGCTCCTTCTTCCTCCATCATGCGGAGGCGTGGTGCGGTTAACCGAAGATAACGCGCTGGAACGTTTGCCACGGCCAACGTGAGCTTGGTGAGCCACTCGTTGATCGGATCGGTCGTGTGATCGGCGACGACGATGGCGTCATTGAAATCTGGATGCCGGGATAATTCTATTTTGAACCAGCGCGGGAAACCGAGCCGCTCTGAAACCGTGTGAACGATCGCGTGCAGCACCACCTGCTCGACGCGATATTCGCCGCCGAGATCGAGTACGATCCATTGGGCGGCGTTTTCGTCGGCAGTGGGCGGCGTGCTGAAACCGAGCCAGCGTCGCGTTTTTTGTAGGAGGTCGGGATCGGTGATCCATTTCGCCGTCCAATCGGCCGGTTGCACCACGCCCATCGTCCACGTGGCGGGCGCGCTCCACTCCGATGGCTCGCCCGCGGCGTCCCAGGCGCGAGCCTGCCAAAAAACCTGCTCGCCGGTCTTCAAAGCCTGTCCGCTGTAGGAAATCTGCAGTTGGATTGAACCCTCGACGCGGCCGCTATCCCAGCGGTCTGCGTCGCCCGTCACGAGTTTCTGCAGCGTCGATGCTACGCGCACCTGCCACGCTGTCTGGCGCGCTCCGCGTTCGGCGCTCTCGAGTTTCCAGGCGAGCCGTGGCGGCGCGGAGTCGATACCGAGCGGGTTGACGGCCCAATCGCAGCGCAAATCGGTGACGGTTAGTTTCGCGTTGGAGGTAACCGCGAAGACGATGACGAGCAGAAATGTCAGGAGTCCTCGGCTGGAAAAGATCCTGCGCAAGCCGGTCCGAGCTGCTGCCGGGTCCACCTCGGAGGAAAGATTGAGTCTGAAAGGCGCAGTTGAACCACGGACAAATTGCCGTTTCAACACGACGGACATTGAGAGGCTCGCCAGGTGCAAAGTCATCGGATTCTCGCAGGAGCGTTGGGAAATGTGACGGATTGAGCAGCCCCTATCTCGAGTGTCACTGGGATCGTACTCTGTCCGTATCGAACGCTCGTTTGTTTGCCACCGACACTTCGGATCGTGGCAGATGTGAGCCGTCCGGCGCGCCACGCAATGTCGACTTCGAAGCCGCCGCGGGCGCGCAGACCGCGGACGTTACCGTCCGCCCACGCGGTCGGTAATGCCGGCAACAGTACGATTTCGTTGACTTGGCTTTGCAGGAGCATTTCCGCAATCGCGGCCGTGCCACCGAAATTCCCGTCGATCTGGAAAGGCGGATGAGAATCAAAAAGATTCGCATAGGTGCCGCCGCTCCAGCGCTGCTGCGATGTGGCGGCGGTGGCGGGCTTGAGGTGTTCGCGCAAGAGCCTATACGTGCGGTTGCCGTCGCCGAGCCGCGCCCACATGCCCATCTTGAACGCAAGACTCCAACCGGTGCCGGTATCACCGCGAGCTTCGAGCGATTTTCGCGCGGCGGCGGCAAGGTCCGGTGTGGAGCGAGGATCAATTTCGTTGCCCGGATAAAGTCCCCACAGATGGGCCACGTGACGATGATGAGGATCGGCTTCAGGGTATTCCTCCAGCCACTCCATCACGCGTCCGTCGCGTCCGATCCGCGTAGGCGCGAGCCGCGCGCGTTTCGCAATGAGCTCGGCGCGCAGGTCAGCGTCGATGCCAAGAGTACCCGAGGCGGTAATGCACGCGCCGAACAGGTAGCGCAGCAGCTGCATATCGGCGGTTGGCCCCATGCAAACGTGCGCCGGCTTTCCATCGGGCAGCAGAAAAGCGTTTTCCGGAGAATTCGACGGGGCGGTTACGAGCCAGCCGTGAGTTGGTTCCTCGATCAGCATGTCGAGATAGAATAACGCCGCGTCACGCATGATCGGATACACCCACGCCAGGAACGGGCGATCACCCGTGAAAAGATAGTGATCCCAAAGATCCTGGCAAATCCACGCGGAGCAGGAAACCGTGGAACCCCAACTGGCGGATTCGCCGGGAGACGTGAAGCCCCACGGATTTGCGAGCAGAAAGGCAACCCAGCCGCGAGCGTTGTAATAGGTGCGCGCGGTTTTTGCTCCTGGAGCCCGGAGCGAATCGATCAGCGCGAACATGGGCTGATGCAGATCGGATAGGTTGGTGACCTCTGCCGGCCAGTAGTTCATCTGCGCATTGATGTTCAGGTGCCAGTCGCCGTTCCACGGGGTTTGAATTTGGTCGGCCCAGATCCCTTGGAGGTTCGGTGGTAAACCGCCGGGGCGGGAAGACGAGATCAACAGATAACGACCGAAATTGAAATAAAGTGCGGCGAGAGAGGGGTCGGGGGTGCCAGCTTGGAATGCCTGCAGTCTCTGCGGCGCGGTGCGCTCAGCGACGGCAGGATCACGTTGACCAAGCTGCAGCGTCACGCGTTTGAAGAACTGTTGGTAATCGGCGAGGTGCGCCGCGCGAAGTGCGTCGTAGTGCCGCGCGGCCGCGCGGTCGAGGTCCACGGCAGCGGTGGCGCGGGCGTTCGTTGTTTTGCGACCGGCGAATGTCCGGATGTCGGTTGCGGCGGAAATGAGCAGCAGGACCTCGTCCGCGTTGCGCACCTGGAGCGTGTTTCCTTTCACTCTAATTGTGCCACCTTTCGGGATGACTTTCAGCTGCGCGGCGTAACGGACGCCGGTGCCGCCTTCACGTCCGTCGTTGAGCTGACCGTACATAACGAGACCGTCTTTACCGACTGCTTCACTCGTGGCGCGCTCGGGACGGGTCAGGCGAGTGTCGAAAGAAATTCGGCCGGGCTGGCTGGCGTTCAACCGGATCACGATAACCTCAGCCGGCGCGGATACGAACGCTTCACGAGTGAAGCGTACGCCATCCTGTTCATAACTGACGCGGCAGATCGCGTCGTCCAGATCGAGTTCGCGACGATAGTGCGCGACTTTGTTTGTGGCGCCTTGATCGGTAAACGAAAGCTCGAGATTCCCGAGCGTCTGATAACACCCAAACGGGACATTTGCGCCGGTCCCGTGACCTGATCCCGCTCCTGCGCAGGTGAAATTCGCGTTCACGAGCGCCTCGGCCTCGGCATTTTTTCCGGCGAGCAGAAGGCGACGAATTTCCGGAAGCGCATCCGCGGCGCCAGTACGATCGGCGTCCTGCGGTGAGCCGGACCACATGCCACTCTCGTTGAGCACAATTCGCTCTCGCGCAATGCCGCCGTACACACTCGCGCCGAGCCGGCCGTTGCCGAGCGGTGTGGCCTCGAAAAATGCGTTCGCCGGTGCGTCCAGCCAGATGAACCGCGATTCGGCTGGCGACGACGCGGCGGTTGACGATGCGGCAGTCGCGACAGCGAAAATGACGCAGCTGAGGAATTGTTTCATCGATGGGCTCCGGCTGCGCGAAGGTCCTTGGAGGTTGCCAGCGCGATCACGCGACCCTGGTCTCCCACGGCGCAATAAAAATGGTACACGACGCCGTCGTGTTTAAGTACCCACGGTTTGTGGGCGAACTGCTTGTCGTAAGGTTCGCTCGGCGCGATGAGGTGAGGGCCATCCCATTTCGTCCAATGCGCCAGATCGTAGGAACAGGCGAACGTATCGAAGGCCTTGGGTTTCCAAAACGCGCCGAAATAGAACATCACCCAAAGATCACCGACCTTCATGAACTGAGGATCGCCGCTGATTGCCCAGCGCGAGGCGCCGACATTCTGAATGATGGGTTCAGTGCCATAACGATGCCACGTCACAAGATCGCGCGAGACCGCGAGCCCGATCGCTTCGTGTCCGTCGGGCGGAGCCTTGCCGTTGTAAGCCATGACGAAAGGCCAGCCGAGCGATTGCGCGTCGTCACGGATGATGGCGCTCTTGTAGAGTGTGGTGCGCTCGAAGGCGCGGACGTCGGACTGATCCGGAGCGAGCACGGGATTCGATGACAGGCGTGTCCACTCGGCCGGACGGGTGGGATCATCGGTCGATGCGAGGCCGATCGCGAGCGGATCAGTTTCATAGCCTTGGTTGGCACCGCCAATGTACGACATCCAGTATTTTCCCTGGTACGTTCCCAATTCGTGCGTGGCGCCGTCCCAGTGCGTATCATAAAGTGCGAGACCGCCATCGGCCTGCCAGGCGTCCCAGCCTTGGTGAGTGAAGGTGAGAACTTTCCCGAGTTTTTCCCAATGCAGCAGATCGTCGCTCCGCGCGAGATGAGTCTCGTAGCCGACCTTGTCGCGGTTGCCGACGTACATCATATACCAGTGGTCGCCGTGCCGGAAAATATTGGGGCAATCGACGAGTTCACCGGGCTCGCCGCGCAGCACGACGCCGTATTTGTAAGGTGTCTTCACCTCGTCGTAGATGCGTTGCATCGTCTCGGGCGAAACCACGTGGCTTGGGCGGGGCAGAGCCGGAATCACGTCGGGACGCGTGGTCGCGGAAAGCGCGAGAGTAAATGAAAGCGACAGGAACGAAGCTAAAGCGGGACCCATCAGGCGGCGAAGAAGGGAAAGGGAACTCATGACTTGGCGCGTTGGGAATGGGTGTACGCCCGGCGAAAGGGTGGAGGTAAATGAGAAACTATGCGTGCGTGGCCGCTAACGAGAGAATCAAATTCCAATATGTAGTTCCGAGCGTGAGCGAGTGGTTAATTGTCTACTTATTCATGCTCGCAGCGAAGGTAGGTGGCGCGCTTGCCGCGCAACGTTCGTTCCGCTGGGGGGAGTTGCGCGGCAAGCGTGCCACCCACACCGACGCCAAAGCAGCCGGCTGATCTTGTGAACAGGATGGAGGGGGCGAAGCGCATCGCTGGTCGATACGAGCCAGGCGTTTCCTTCGGGGGATTACCGATGTTGGCGGCGCGGCTCGTCGCCGCGACCGCGACGGAAGGATCGGGATTCATGCACAAAAGGATGGCGGTGACTTTTTATTTGCAAAACGAATTTTTATTAGCAAACCGAAGCAAGTCGGAAATGGCCCCCACCCCGAATCATCCCGTGCGAGCTTTGGAGAAAGGTCTTGATGTGATCGAGACGCTGGTGGCCGCTGCGTCCGTCGGTCCTTCGGCGAACGGGTGGTCACGCTCTACCGGAGCAGCAGCGAGCTTTTGAAACATCAGCAATTCACATGATGACGCGCTATTTTGAGGACTACGTGATTGGGACGGCGCGCTCGTCCACGGGTCGGACGATTACCGAAGCGGACATCGTGCTGCACGCCGGTCAGACGGGAGATTTCTACCCGCATCACATGGACGCGGAGTGGTGCAAGACGCAGGATTTCAAACAGCGGATTGCCCACGGCACGCTCGTGTTCAGTATCGCGGTCGGGCAGACAGCGGATGAGATCAACCCAGCCGCGTTTTCCTACGGTTACGACCGCCTGCGTTTCATCAAGCCGGTGTTCATCGGCGATACGCTGACCGCGCGCTGCACGGTGAAGGAGAAACGCGATCATCCGAAACGCAGCGATCACGGCACCGTCGTGGAGCTGGTTGAATCGATCAATCAACACGGCGAAACCGTCCTCGCGGCCGAGCACCTTCTGCTGGTGCGCCGCAGCAACCTCAATGAGAAATCATGAACCCCGCCCGGTCGGACGGCTGAGGATGTGTCCGACCATCTCTCTCTTAGAGTTCACGCCCTGAATGAACATTTTGTTCAACGCGGGAATTCCCATAAACCAACCCAAGCCCACCCCGAAAAAACCCATACCCCGAAGGACAACCCAGTGGTGTCTTTAGGGAATTATCCACCATGCAAGCAAAACTGAAATCACTTACGAATGCCGGTTTCCTGGCGTTCTTGGCGGTCGCCTGGTCGCCCGTGTTCGGACAAACCAGCCCGACTCCAACCGAGCCGGCGAAGCCGGACCAACCAGTCGTCCTGCCCGCCTACGAAGTCACCGGATTTCGCGCCAGCCTCGCCTCCGCCATGGAGATCAAACAGAACGCCGGGGTGATTGTCGATTCGATCGTCGCCAGCGACGTCAACAAACTCCCTGATATCGACGTCTCGTACGCTCTCTCAAGAATTCCGGGTATCCAGGTGGCTCACACCTTTGCCGGTCTCGGCGGCAACGGCTCGGTAACCATCCACGGTCTCACCCAGGTGGAGAACACAGTCGATGGGCGCGAAGTATTCACCACCGGCGGCGGGTCGGGTGGCGGTATCGCCAACGGCCAGCGCACGTTCGATTACTCGCAAATCCCGTCGGCGTTGATCGCCGGCATCGATGTCTATAAGACCGCGGCGGCCAACCAAATTGAGGGTGGCTTGGGTGGCTTGATCGACGTTCGGATGCGCAAACCCTTCGAGTTCGGCGACGGTCTGCGCGCGGGCGCCTCGGTCGGCACGACGGAATCGACGCTCCTGAACGGTTCCCGGCCGAATTACAACCTCTACCTCAGCAACACCGGCAAGACTAGCATCGGCAAGATCGGTATTCTAGTCGCTGGCAGCTATAATGACACGCCGTGGCGCGAAGATAACGTTGGCATCGGCAACCCGGCGCCTGCCCCCTTGGTGGCCACCGGAAACCCGAACGCCCTGATCGGCACCGGATATAACGTCGCCTCCTCATGGGGCATGTTCCAGACGATCGGATTCAATACCGAGCTCCAGTGGCAGCCGGTCGAAAACCTCTCGCTCTATGCGGGTGCCAACCATACTCAATGGAAAAACATTGAAAACCAGGTGTCGATGCTCATCGGCTTGCCGGCGGCGAACGCCGTGCCGGGATCGGGAGTGATGTTTCCTTCCAGCACCACGGCTGTTCAGAGCGCCACGTTCCAAAACGTGACCGGCACCTCGTACAGCGTCATCCGCGACCTGTCCGACTATAGTTCCATGTACTACGTGGGGGGTAAATGGACGTCCAACGACCTGACCCTGAAATTCGACCTCAGTCATTTCATTTCCTCTTATTCGTTCAAAAACAATGGTGTCTGGAGCTCGGCGGCCATTCCCAGCCTGACCTACGAACTCGGGGGAACCGTACCCGCCGCCTACGTCACGGGCGCGAGCCTCTATGATTCGAGCATCTATCAGGCGAAACAGGTTATCAACCGGCTCTTTCCTTCCACCGGCAATAACACCACCGGAAAAGTCGACGCCGAATACTATCTGCACCAGGGGCTGTTCAATAAGATCCTTGCGGGGGTGCGTTACTCGCAGACCGAACAGGACGACGACAATCTCGGGCTTTATCTCGGCGGCTACAACATTCCGTCGGGCCAGCAAGCCTTGGGTAATTTCGGCGGAAAGTTCGGGCCCTCACCGATTCAGAATTTCTTCTCTGGATACGGTGAGCCCCAAATCCAGCAGTATATCAGCTCGACTCAATTCTCCCTCTTCCGGGATCCCGCCGCCATGCTGAAGGCCTACGGCGCTCCCGACTCGGTCACACCGACCAACGACGTCCTCTACAGCAGTCTCCTTAATATCTTCAAAATCAAGGAGACCACGTCGGCGGCTTACATCCTG
>DAITQE010000108.1:5109-8790 GCA_036833235.1 Opitutus sp. | reverse complement strand
CATCTGAAAATCGCGCTGCCACAACCCGGAAAGCAATTCGCCGACGAGCAGGAGAATGAGGCCGATATGCGCAAGTTGGATACCGGTTTTTCGCCAGGCGAGCCTGAAGCGATAAAAATGGGCTGCGATCAAGTTGATCAGGAGCATTCCGCCAATCAGGTATCCGCCTGGGAAAATCGGGAGCGGGACGTCGCCGAAATATTGCAGCACGAATAGACTGTGAAACCATTTTTGTTGGATGCCCCAGACGCCGAGGTGCACCTGATCGAGCGTGGCAAAAAAGACGAGCAACAGTCCGGCAACGAGCAGAACCACGGTGAGTTTGAGCGAGACGAAGAAGTCCCGGAACTGGCGTGTAATCGTGTTCATGGCGCGGAAGGCGTAGGTGCTTTCACTGTTTGAAGAAACGCGAAGAACGTGGGCTTCTCGCGTGCAACCAATGCCTCGGGCCCCATCAACTTGAAGAACCAGGTCGCGCCATTGAACGGGACCAAGGCTCCGATGATGCGCTGTGGTTTAGCGCCTTTATGATTCACAAATTCCGCCACGGCGAACGTGAGACCGTTCTGTTCCAAATGCGTCACCGCCTGGGCGAGTTCTTTTTCACCGAGGAGCGGAAGCTCGAGTTGTCCGCGCCAACGATTGAAATTTGCGGATTCGCCGCCGACATTGCCTGGAAACGCCGTGATGGACATATCGGCGTCTGCGCCGGAATCGCCCGGAACTGCGTAGCTGCCTTTACGCATGGCTGAGGCCGGCTTTACTTTCCAATGCTCCGGAGCGGTCCACGTGAGGCTTTCGCCTGTGGCGGTCGGTACCGCGGTGCTGGCCATGGTGGCACCGGTCGGCGAACCTGACGACGGAGGCATGACACCGCCCGTGAGGATGGGCGGGAGCGGTTCCGGTTTTTCGCTCGGGACTTGATAGGTGGTGATTTTTGCCTCGCGGCAACCGGTTACGAGGAGCAGCGCGAGGATTGAAAGAGCGGCAATTCGGCGGAGCATGAAAAGCCACGAATCAGGCTTTCTTGCGCGAAACTGCAACCCAATCCGCCGATGTGATCCGGCTTTCTTCGACGCTCTTTCGTTTTGGGATCGTAACTTATAGGCCACCAGCTTGCTGGCGCGATTGAAGCGCGAGCAAGTTCGCGGCCTACGAGGCGACGGATTGGGTCGTTTTGTAGGTGGCGCGCTTGGCGCGCCACCTACCTCAGCGTGGTCTGTAGGAAAAGCTGTTTTTTTTCCGTCGCAGCCACGGCTTGCTTTGGTGTGGGGGCTCCTGAGAAAAAGCGCGTTTCAAATGGAGGGCGACTTGCCAAAGGCGAGCAAGCCGTTGCGCGCCTCCAGCGCATCCGTGTTGTCAGGTTTGTTTTCTGGGAGCGCGGGCGTCCCGCCCGCATCCGAAAAAACTGCGGGCGGGACGCCCGCGTTCCCAAGGCATCGAATTCGTCGTTATTTTTGCTCTCAAGAGCGAGAGCTCCGACCTGCCTGGAGCACCCACTTCCGTCTTGCCGCTCCGCACTGGGCAGAACCACGCTCCAGCCGATGTCGCAATCGTACGCGCGCACGATCTTTGTCCTGACGTCCGCATTGTTCGGGGCGTTTTTTTTGTGGCCGATTCTGCAGATTCTCAAAGGTGGATTCATCGACGCAGACAGCCACATTACATTTGAATACCTGACTGCGCTGCTCGTTGACCCCGTCTATGTCGAGGCCCTGCGAAATTCTTTTCTGATCGCATGTGCGGCCACTGCGCTCGCCATTCTGATCGCCCTGCCGCTGGCTTTCATCAGTGATCGGTTTCTGTATCCTGGAAAACAGTTACTCGGGTCACTCATATTGATCCCGATGATTCTGCCGCCGTTTGTCGGAGCCATCGGCATCAAACAAATCTTCGGACAATTCGGAGCGGTCAACGCCCTGTTGATTGCGCTGCATATTCGGCCCGCCGGATGGGCCTTCGACTGGTTTGCCGCGAATCAGTTTTGGGGCGTCGTCATTGTCGAGGCGCTTTCGTTGTATCCGATAATCTATCTCAACGCGGTCGCAGCACTCGCCAACATTGATCCCGCGATGGAGGAAGCGGCTCAAAATCTTGGAAGCACCGGCTTCCGTCGGTTTCGGAAAATCACGTTGCCGTTGATTCAACCAGGATTATTCGCGGGAGCTACGATTGTATTCATCTGGTCGTTCACCGAACTCGGTACACCGCTCATCTTCGATTATGCGCAGGTTACCAGTGTTCAAATTTACAACGGACTGGAAGACATTGGGGGAAATCCTTTTCCCTACGCGCTTGTCGCCATCATGCTTGTGAGCTCGATCGCCCTGTATGCCGTCGGCAAAGGCATTTTTGGCCGCTCCGGTCATGCCATGATGGCGCGTGCCACCAGCTCCGGCGGCGCGAAAAAACTCCCGCCTGCTCAGGCTTTGCTTTGCACGACAGTATTCGCGGCGGTGACGTTCGTCGCAGTGCTGCCGCACCTTGGCGTAATTCTGGTGGCGTTCTCGCGCGACTGGTACGGCAGCGTTTTCCCGAACGCCTACACGCTCGATAATTTCCGTCTCGCGCTTGGCCATGACCTCACGGTCGGCTCGATCGCCAATAGTCTGAAATTCGCCAGCATCTCCACCATCGTTGACATCGCACTGGGTGTCGCGATCGCCCACGTCATTGTTCGCTCGAAAATCGCCGGCCGGCAGATTCTCGATTTTCTTGCCATGCTTCCGCTCGCGGTTCCCGGTATCGTGCTGGCGTTCGGCTACCTGGCTATGTCGCAGGAGGGGCGATTTTTTTCCTTCATCAATCCGATTAGTGATCCGACGATTCTCCTTATCGTCGCATACTCCGTGCGCCGGCTTCCTTATGTTGTACGCTCGGCCGCTGCGGGTTTTCAGCAGACGAGCGAAACGCTGGAAGAGGCCGCGCAGAATCTTGGGTGCCCTCCGCTCAAAGCGACTTTTCGAGTCACTCTTCCTTTGATCATGGCGAACGTGATCGCGGGCGGATTGCTCGCATTTTCGTTCGCGATGCTGGAGGTCAGCGACTCTCTCGTCCTCGCTCAAAAACAGGCTTTTTATCCGATCACCAAAGCGATCATGGAGCTCTTCCAACTGCTCGGCGACGGCAAGTTTATCGCGAGCGCGCTTGGCGTCTGGGCCATGGTTTTTCTCGGCGTGACGATCGTTGGTTTAAGTCTCCTCCTCGGGAAAAAACTTGGCGCGATCTTCCGCGTCTAGGCGGAAATGCCTTCGCGATCAACCGCAGGCACGACAGAGAAAACTCGGCGCGATGTTGCACATTCCGAGCTCACGGAACTGACGCACGCAAGTTCGTCGCCTCCGTCTTGAGCACCAGCGTCGCCGGCGTCAGTCCATCCGCCTGCGCTGTGAGTTTGATCTCACCGGCATCTTTCGCCGTCTGCACGATGATTTGCGCCAGCCCGTTGAACACACTGCGGCTCCAGGCGATCGGCGGCGGATTTTCGATCACCCGGATTTTCACTCCCTGATTGAGTCCCGCGGCCGCACCATAACTCGCCAGCGTAACCGCGACCGTATTCGCGCCGGGGTGCAGCAACGCTTTCACATTATAAACGGATGCTGCGTGCGAATCACCCGTATCGCCAATTCGCTTACCATTAACAAACACCGCGACGCCGCCGTCGATCTTGCCAAACCA
>DAITQE010000108.1:0-5099 GCA_036833235.1 Opitutus sp. | reverse complement strand
CTCCACACTGGGTGCCGCCAAATCTTCCGCGGAAATGTTGAAATGCCCACGAAACACCGCTCGCTCCCTCGTTTCAAGCGGACCGCTCTCCGCGTTTACGTCTGCTTTCTCCCAACCAACATCGTCGAATGCAGCGCCTATTTCCGGCAAATCTGCCGCATACGGATCGATGCCTTTCTTGTAGCGCCACTCGTCCACTGCAAACGCCCTCACAGTCGGCGCGGAAACGAACACGTCCGGCTCGTGACAGCTCGGATCGCCATTACCTACGCCCAAAATTCTGCCCGGACCGTCGAGTTTGAATTTGATGTGGTTTCCCGCCACGGGAACGACGCGGCCCTGCGCATCGGTCACTGCGACGGTTATGATGGCGAGATCCTCCCCATTCGCTTTGACCGTCGCCCGATCCGCCTTGAGTTGCATGGCAGCCGGAACTCCTGTCGTTTCAACGTTCGTCTCTGCTACCATTTTCCCGGCTTTGAATCCTTGCGCCGACAAAACGCCGGGGGCGTACGCCACGCTCCATTTTAGCTCGGAGTTACGCGGCATCGTCTGCCGACCAAGGCTTTTCCCGTTGAGAAAAAGTTCGACTGCGTCGCAATTACTCAGGGCGCGCACATCGATGTTCTCTCCTTCGCGCCCAGGCCAATTCCAATGCGGCAACAGGTGCAACACCGGCTTCGTCGTCCACCATGATTGGTAATACCAAAAGTTGTCCTTGGGAAAACCGCATGTGTCGAAAATCCCGAAGTGTGAATTAATGCAGGGCCAGGAATACGGCGTCGGTTCCCCGCGATAATCAAAGCCCGTCCAGACAAATCCGCCTGACAGCCATGGCCGGGCGTCGAAAAAACTCCACCACTGCTTGGCGGTATTGGACCAACTCTGCGCATTGTCGTCGTAAGCGCTCACGTATCCGCGAACCGGATCGTTGGCGTAGATTCCTCTCGTTCCCACCGTGCTGCCCTGCTCCGTGCCAACATTCGGCTGCTTGGGATGAGCCTGGTGATAGGCATCCATATTTTTCGCGCCGATGTGATAGTTCCAGCCGCGCACTTCAATGACCTCATTGATTCCGGAAAACTCGTTCCCAACGGGTGCGGCGTAGGTCACCGGGCGGGTTGGATCGAGCCGCTTCGCGATGGCCTGCATGGTCGCGGCGACGCGTTTGGCCGCGGGCGTGCTTTGAACGCTGAATTCTTCATTCGCGATGGACCAGATGACCACGCTAGGATGGTTGCGGTCGCGACGAATCAACCGTTTCCAATGGTCGAGATTGAGTGCATCGCTCCCGAGCAAGCGGCTTTCGTCCATCACTAACATGCCGAGCCGATCACACGCTTCGAGCAGTTCGGGCGTCGGCGGATTGTGCGAGGTGCGATACGCGTTGCTTCCCATTTCCTTCAACTTCGCCACGCGAAAATACTGTAATCGGTCCGGCAACGCCGCACCCACGCCCGCGTGATCCTGATGGTTACAAGTCCCTTTGATCACGTACGGCCTCCCGTTCAGCAAAAATCCTTTCTCGACATCGAAACCGACCGTGCGAATTCCGAATTCCGTTTCAATGCGATCAACGATTCCGGTTTGGCCCTGACGTGTGAGAGTGGTGATGAGTTTATAGAGTCGCGGCGTTTCCGGGGACCAGAGTTCAGGCGCTTCGATCTTTGTTGAGGCTACGACTTCAGCGGTTTCGGTTCCTCCGATCCGGGAAGTCTGTTTCGCACCCGCGACCGTTTTTCCGTCGGGGGCAACGATCTCCCAGCTCAACGTCGTATCCACGGGCGTATTCTCGGTATTGGTGACCCGCGTCTGCAGATGGATCTCCGCAGCGCCGATCGGCACGTTGTCCTTGAACTCACTGCGGACGAATACGCCATCTGGCGCAATCGCCAGCGGGGCCGTTTTCACCAGCCAGACGTGTCGGTAAATGCCTGCGCCTTCATAGAACCAGCCTTCGAAGTTCGACGCGTCCACTTTGACGGCGACGACGTTCTTCCCGCCGTAATTTGCCACATCGGTGATATCGTAACGAAAGCTGCTGTAACCGCTCTCATGCCGTCCCACAAACCAGCCGTTGACGAAAACCGTAGAATCGCGAAACGCTCCATCGAACTCGAGCCAGAGTCGTCGGCCCGCGTCATTCTTCGGCAACTCGAACGTGCGACGATACCAGCCCACGCTGTTCTCCGGGAACCCAGGACCGATGGCTTTGAACCCGTGCGCACCGTCGGCTTTCGGATCAAACGGAAGCTCGATCGCCCAATCGTGCGGCAGATCCACGCGCCTCCAACTCGCGTCGCTGAACACCACGCTCGCCGGACCGTAGCCCGTGCCAGCCTTCGCTAGATTTTGCGCGATGCCCCATTCGTTCCCCAGATGAAATCGCCATCCAAAATCCAGCAACTGGCGCTCGCGCGCTTTCAATTCGGCGGCGGGAACAAGGCTGGTTACGCACAGCGTAAGGACGAGAAAAGCAACGGCGGGAAAACGTAGTCTCATTCACATCGAATAAAATTTTTGGCCGCTTCGTGCAAGCAAACCCGTCCGCCGCGGTGAACCAACAAAGCCAGTCGTGCGACCTGCCGTGATCGTTATAAATCGGAACTCGTTTCACGCATTCCCCATCCAATCGCCAGCACGCCGATTCCCAACACCGCCGTGAACAAAAAATAGTTGCCTTCGCTGTGGAGTCCAAGCGCCGTAATCAACACTGGCGCAAATGCGGCCAAAATCCTCCCCACGTTATAGGCTGTTCCCGACAACATGGTCCGGTAGCGCACAAACACGTCATTAAAATACGCGCCCATTAGTCCAAACGGAATGCCGTTGAGCAGCGGCAGCGTAAGCGCGAACGCGAGCTTCCGTTCCTCCCACGCACTCGTCCACGCAAACGCCGATAACAACACCAGACCGATTGCATAGCCGATCAACGCCCGGCGAACGCCCAGCTTTCGCACGATCCAGGCACCGAGCAGCATTCCCGGCGCGACATTGCCCCAAAATAACACGGTGTACCACGTCGATTGCGGCAGCTCTTTCGCAAAGAAGACATTCACTGTTCCGCTGGCAATCGTCAGGCTGGCAATACCGAGACAACGCAAAAATGGTCCAACCAGAGCGACGGGACGACCTTCTGTTCTCAGCTTTACGCCCTCAGCTCTCGACTCTACGCTCTCAGCACTCAGCTCTGAGCTTCTCACTCCTTTCGCCAACCAGCGCCAGCGCACAATGGATAATGTTGCCACAGGTATAATGGATCCTGCGAACAGCGGGCGCCATCCGACGTGAGGCAGAAGATATCGGCTCGCCATCGCCGCCAGCAGCCCACCGAGAATCGAAAACTGCAAGAGAGCGGCGAAACGATATCGTTTTTCGCGGCTGACGTGCTCGCTCACGAACGCGTGGCTAATTCCCCACTCAGCTCCGAGTGCGAGCGACGCCACGAGCCGCCAAGTCACCACACTGCTGAACGTCGTCGAGAGGCTGATACCTGCGATACCAATTACATAAACGACGAATACGATGAGCATCATTCGCCCTCGTCCAAACCGATCTGCCAGATAACCAAACAGCAGAGCCCCAACCCCAACCCCCGCGATTCCCACAAACTGAAGTGTGTTACTCGCCGCGGCATTCAACCCGAAATGCTGGGCGAGGACCTTTTCCAGATAAATAAACAAGTACAGATCGTAATAATCGAAAAATAATCCGATAAACGCCGTCCAATATACGCGCTTGGCAGTGATAAGTTTCCCCTCAGGCACGCCGTCGTCGATGACAGGAACATTAGCGCCAATCCAGCAAAGGATTCGCTTTAATTGCCGACATTCCGGCCGATCCTATGGACATGGCTTCCATGGAATTTACCACGATATTCGCGACAGAACGCACACCGTGATCCGAATAGAATAATGTCCTCTCCCCGCTAGCGGCGGCGCGCGCAAGGTAAAAACAGCTTACACAGTTTTTACCAAGAAACAGTAAAATCTCTCGATTTGGGCCTTTCGCCCTCGCGCCGAATCTGCAGCAGCCGAAAAGCTTCACTTATAGCGAGTACCCAGTCCACGTAATCAAATCGGCACCCTGCATGCCTCGTAAGATCAGTTTTCTCAATTACAAGGGCGGCGTCGGAAAGACCTCCCTCATCGTCAACACCGCGGCGTGTCTCGCGCGGATGGGGAAACGCGTGCTGCTGTTCGATTTCGATACGCAATCGAACGCGAGTATCTGGCTGATGCGCCTTGAGCGCTGGAACAAGCTGACCGCTGACGGCAAAGGTGAAATTTATTCGATTTTCGAGCCGGGCAAGGTTCAGGTGAAAGACCTCGTCCTGCGTGACGTGGTCGAGAGCAAAACCGGCGAGAAAATCCTGCCCGGCTTGGATCTCGTGCCGACCACCTTTAATCTCGTTGATTTAGAGGGCGAGTACCATGGCGATCCGAAGCGTCCCGCTTACTTGGTGTTTCAAGAGCAGCTCGCCGCGATTGAGCACGAGTACGATTTCATCCTCTTCGACTGTCCACCCAACATCCTGCGGGCGTCGCAGTGCGGGGTTTTTTCCTCCAACGAAATCTACGTTCCGTCGAATCCAGACGCCTTGAGCTTGATTGGTTTCACCTTGCTGATCGAGAAACTGCAGAAATTTCACGCGCTTTCCGCCAGCTTTCGGAAAGCTGGCATGGGCGCACCGGCGCAGGTGCAGGGCATTATCATGAACTCGATCAAGTCCGGCACCGACATCGAGGTACCGAAAATGCGGATGCAGCTTCGGTTGAATCAATTCAAAGCAGCACGCCGCGTCGCTTCCACTGCCCGTATTTTCGACTCGCAAATCAGGGATGCGATGATCGTTCGCCGCGCCGTCACGCTCGGTCTGCCAGTGAATCTTGTCGCCCAGGATATCCACGCGGCGGATGCCGACAATGTTGTCGGCGACTATCACAAGCTGGCTGACGAGCTGATCCGCCACGCCGAGACGTTCTGACGAGAGCCACGTCACCGCAGTCCCGACACTCACTTCCGTTCCACGCGCTGAACCCAATCGTATCGCCCACGATCACCATGACCACCTCAACCCAGACCTCGCTTCCGACCGC
>DAITQE010000107.1:4364-8794 GCA_036833235.1 Opitutus sp. | reverse complement strand
AGCTGTGAACGTACGCGTAAGGGTTGCGCGGGTCAGCGGGCCGCAGGAAAACGGTGAGCTGCGTTTGTGAGAACTGCATTTTCAGCACGACGATCGCGAGGATCGCGCTGATCCACCACCGCGGAAACGCGGCGAGCGCGCCCGCCGCAAGCAACGCGAGTCCCGGCACGAAATGCACGGCGTGCCACGGCGTTTTGTACGGGGTGAGCGAAAGAACGAGAGCGACGATCACAGTGTAGCAAAGCGCCCACCGATAGATGCCCGACTTCAACTCGCCGCTGAGCGTCAGGCCGGCACCGCACGCGGCGAGGGCGGAAAATGCGAGCTGCTCCCAGACAAGACCACCGGCACGCTGCCAGCCGAAAAGACGAAGGTAGTACCACCAAGGTTTTTCGTGGCCGCTGCCGCCCGCGATTTTTTCCGCGGCAAATGTATAAACGCGAAGTGCGTCGCGTATTCCGGCGAAATGCGTTCCGAACGACGAATAGAACAGCACGGCGACCAGCAGAGCGGTCAAGAGTGCGAACACACCGTGGCGAACCCGCTGCGCTGTAGCACGGTCAGCCTGACCGTGCTTCTGAACCGACGCGGTCAGTCTGACCGTGCCACGGGGCAGCGTAAAACACGCGGCGGCGCCAGCGAGCAGGAAGAGCGGCGCGCTGGCTTTCGTCGCGAGCATCAGACCGATGCAGGCACCGGCTGCGATGGCCCAGCCGCAGTGATGATGACGCCACGCGTTTTTAACACAGACGAACGCGCCGAGCGTGAACGTAACGAGTAGCGTTTCTTGGATGAAGTAGCGGCTGTAGTAAACGGCGGGCGGCGAGACAGCGAAGAAGGCCGCTGCGGCGAGGGCGAATAAGTGGCTGCGGCTCCCAGCCGCTGGAGTTTGGGGATCGCCGGCTGAAAAGCCGGTGCCACTGCGGCCCGGCAGAATGCCGAGAGGGAGAGAAAGGAAATAGAGCAACAAAACACTCAGCGTACCGGCCAGCGCCGGCAGCAGGCGAACCGTGCGCTCCGTGAGCGCGGCGAGCGTTGTTTCGCTTTTTAGCCAGGCAATGGGCAGCGCCAGGTAATAGAGTGTCGGGCCGTGATGATCGTGGGGATCGAAAGCGTAGCGGCCCGTCTCCAGCAACTCGCCCAATTTAACCGCCTGGTTCGCCTCGTCGGCGTGCATTGGGCGCGCGCCGAGATCGTGCGTCCTCAGCCACAGCGCCGCCAGTGCGACGAGCGCGAGCGGCAGCCAGCGGGTCACGAAAGAGGACATGAGTAAAGTTACACACCATAACCTGCGCGCGACAAGCAGGAGCCTGCGGGGCGCCGAGTTGTTTAGCCGAAGCCCCGTAGCACGGACAGTCTGCAGCAGTCTGCCCGTGTTCAACGCGGTCAGGCTGACCGCGCTACGTCGTGCTGCCCGTGCTGCGCGGTTGCGCTCGGGGGGGCTTGTCGCCTGACGTTAACGTTTACTTCACCTTCTGGCCAAAGACCTCGACTTCGATGTAGTGGTTGAGTTCGTCGGAGGTATTGCCGGCGCTGTAGAGGCGAACGTAACGACCGGTCGCGCCCTTGGCGTCAATGAGACGACCTTCGTAGGTTTCGATGTAAGCGGGGTCGCTGCCGGTGCCGAGGCCAGCGGAGTTGTTATCGTCGTTGTTGAAAACCGTTTTAATGCCCTTCTTGAATTCGGGGTCGTCCGAGATCTGGACGATCACAGCGTGATACGCGCGAGCTTGGGAATGAAAGTGCCAGACTGCGATCGCCGCGATTTTGGCGGACGCTTGGAGATCGATCTGCACCCATTGCAGGCCCGGCCCAAGTTCGACGTAGCTGCCTTCGTCCCCGGATTTATCGCCGTCGGTGATGAACGAGAGTTCACCGATAACAGGAAGGGAGTCGCTGCCAGTAACGGGTTTGCCCTTTGAAAGATTTTCCGTGCCGGCGGGCACCATCATATCGGGGCGGCGACCCGTGCGGGGCTTCTCCAAATTCGGAATGTTGAGCGGCCGCGGCGTGCCGACGAACAGCGGGCGCGGAAGATCGAGCTTTAGCGGAACTTCGTCGGCCGCGCGGACCGCGGAAAATAAACAGCCGAAGCTGGCGAGAAGAGCGAGGAGGAGGCGTTTCATAGAGTGATGATGTTAGGCGATGAAATCTTCAGGCTTGAACATGAGCATTTTCTGCGCAGCGACGGCTTCGTTGACCTTGAGCACGGTGACAGCCGTCGCGAAGGCGGACTCACCGGGGCAGTTGAGCGGCGTGCCTTTCCTGATGGCGTCGAAAAAGTTTTCGAGGTGCGGCTGGTGGATGGCTTTGTCGAGCGTGACAGGAATATCCCAGGCCGAGAGTTCGGCGGTTTCGCGCACGTCGACAGTGCTGGACGTTGAAGGCGCTCCGAATTTCGGACGCGGTTTTTCCCACGGCTTGACGGGAGCAGGTGCGCCCTCGCCGGAGCCGGGACGGACGATGTAGCCTTTCTTCACCCACTGATCCCACTCGGGAGCGCGGGCCTCGCGGTAGAGCTTGGTGTACTTTGGATTTTCCGAAATTTTCAGCGCACCTTCGTCGCCCATAAAATATTCATGGTAGCCGCCGCCGGCGCTCGTGGTGGTGAGCACGCCGTAGTTTGCCCGCACGATCCCAGTCTGGATGGGAAATTCGTAGATCGCCGTGACATTGTCGTACCACTCGTGATTCGTGTAATAATCCACGCCGCCTGCACCGATGACGGAGCGCGGATTCACGCCGAGGGTCCAGTTGAAAACGTCGATCTGGTGAGCGCCGAGATCCGAGATCGGACCACCGGCGTACCGTTTAAACCAGCGCCAATTCCGGAACTCGTGCATGTTCGCGTAGCCGTAATGATGCAGCGTTTCTTCGGACAACGCGTACTTGGCGGGAAAGCCGAGGTCCTCGGTGACGGCGCGGTTCCACTGGCCGCTGGCGTGGGTCATGCGGCCGAGCAGGCCGGCTTCGCGGATCAGCTTGTCGCGCGCGTAAATATAGCGGGGATTGCTGCGCCGTTGATGACCGATTTGGAGGAGCTTCTTTGTCTCTCGGGCGGCCTGCACCATGGAACGGGCGCCCTCGACCGTATTCGACATGAGTTTCTCGCAGTACACATTCTTGCCCGCCCGCAGCGCTGCGATCGTGTGCTCGGCGTGCATGAAATCGGGCGTGGCGATGATGACGGCATCGATGTTCGGCACCGCGGAAAGCATCTCGCGATAATCTTCAAACGGCCGCGGGTCGTGGCCAAACTTCTTGAGCAGGCGCTCGCCGTACGTGCGGTCGTACGGCCAGATGTCGCAGACGGCGACGAAGCGAATGTCCGGAATTTTCAGGGCCGCACTGAGCAGCACGCGACCCTGTTCGCCGCAGCCAATGAGCGCGACGTTGACGGTCTGAGTGCCGCTCTTGCCTGCGGCCGCGGCGCGGGCGATGTACGGCGCGGCGAGCATGGCGGCGCTGAATTTTGCGCCGGTGACAAGAAAATCGCGGCGGGTAAGAGAGGGGCGAGGAAGATCGGGCATAACGACAGGTCGAGGCGTAGGGCCGGCATCCAGCCGGCAAGAGGAGGTAGTGAACGGCTTTAAGCCGGGGCTGCTTGAGATCAGTCGATCTTGTCCGGCCAGAGGGCGAAACGATTGTGGCGCACGAGGACGAGCGCAGCGGCGAACAATCCAACGTGGATGGCGAGCCATGCGATACCCTGGCTCTCTTGCACGGCCATCATGCCGAACGACAAGCCAACGTAGAGCAGCCCGGTGAGAAACAGGGTGAGCCGCGTCTTGAGGCCGAGCAACAACGCGATGCCAAACACGAGCAGCAAATAGCCGAGCGAATGGGCGAAGTTTTTCGTGGCCCACAACGGCAGAAACGACGCGCCGGTGATGCCTTGCGCCATGTGATTCATGTTCTCGTAGTAATTGGCAAACGAGTACGTGCCTTTCGCTTCGAATTTTTCGACGCCGGCGAACAGCGTGCGCAGGCCGAGAAACAGCCGGAGCAGGGCAAACGCCGCCGCGTATTCATAGCCATAACGCCGCACGGACGAGGAGGAGGGTAGGTCACTCATAATAAAAACTGGTCGTGGTCACTCAAACGCCGAAGCCGGCGCGATATGATTTGGAAACGGAGGGGTTGGGTTGTTCAAGATTGGAGAGAAGCAGTGATACCGTTCAATAGACCGCGTCGTCCAGCGCAGAGAAAGATCAAATTCAGGCATTAGACTGTTGTTCGCGGTCCAACGTGCGGCTACACGCGCGGCTCATGAAAAAGATGCGGCGTGCTGATTGTTTTTCAACCGACGCGGCAGAGCACTCGCCCGACGTCTTTTGGATTAAACGGTGGCTGCGAGCGTGAGCGAGTGGTAAATCGTCCATTCGACGTGGCACGGGCGTCTCGCCCGTGAGTGGCATGGGCATCCTGCC
>DAITQE010000107.1:2510-4354 GCA_036833235.1 Opitutus sp. | reverse complement strand
GCCCATGCCACTCTCCGACCCATCCAAGACCGGATCTGCGCCCAATTTGAAATCCATCCGCTTTTCCAAGTTGCATGCACGCTAGGTCGCGATTCGTTGTTCCGCGCAAGCCTATGGCCAACGAACCCCAGCCAAGCGCCTCGACCGTCGCGGCTACCCCTCCGAAACCGAGCGAAGCGGAGCAACGCGAAGACTGGTTTGTCACAACTGCAAATCCGTGGGACGAAATCGTTTCACTCGAATTCGGCGGTGATCGAACTTACGCGACGACGATCGAACGCATGGTCGTCAACGCTGACTCGACGCAGCACCCCGCGCTGGAAAAAGAGCTGCTCACGGCGCTCGCACGGGCCGAACTCCGCCCGGCGGGACGGTTGTTCATTTGTCGGATGCTCGCGTTGATTGGCTCCGCGACGGCCGTCCCGGCGCTAAAACCTCTGCTGAATGACAACGCAACCGCGGATGTGGCGCGTCTGGCGCTGGACGGCATCGATGCGCCCAGTGTGAACGAGACGTATCGTGCTGCGCTCGATAAACTCACCGGCGCGCCGAAGGCGGGGCTCATCGGCAGCATCGCTGTGCGAGGGGACGTTCAAGCTCTCGATCTGCTCCGCGCGATCGCGGCTGCACCGGCCGAAGCCAAAGATGTTCGCACCGCCGCGACGCGAGCGGTAGAGCGGCTTGAGACGACAACGTGACTCCGATGAATCCGATATTCTCCGCTCTCAGTCGCCGCGATTTTCTGAAACGTTCGTTGGTGGCGGGTGCGGCGGCGACGCTGCCGACCATCCTGCCGTCGCGCGTGTTTGGGCAGACGGCGCCGAGCAAGCAAATCGCGGTCGGTTTTATTGGAACCGGTAACATTGCGCAGATGCATTTGGATACGCTGCTCGGATTTCCCGAGGTGCGCATTATCGCCGTGTGCGACGCTGACCGGATTCGGCGCGACGCCGCAGCGCAGAAAGTCAATGCCTTCAACGGCAATCGCGATTGCGTGGCCGTGGCGGATTTTCGGGAACTAGCGGCGCGGCCCGATCTGGACGCGGTGTGGGTTTGCACGCCCGATAATTGGCACTCTCTCGCGGCGATCGAAGCCATCCGGAATGGCAAAGATGTTTATGTGGAGAAGCCGCTCACACTCACGATTCGCGAAGGCCGCGCGTTGGTGAACGCAGCGCGAAAGTATGGGCGCATCGTGCAGACAGGAACGCAGCAACGTTCGTCGAAACGTTTTCACGACACCGCGGAGTTCATTCGCAACGGTGGCTTGGGGAAAATCGAGCTCATCGACATTCTCATTCCGGCGAACAATAAATTTGTTGGCGCGACATGGGTGCCAGATGCGGTGCCGGACGGACTCGACTGGGACATGTGGTTGGGTCCGGCGCCGTTGGTGCCGTTCAACCGGCATGCATGCCACTACAATTTCCGCTTCATCCTGGATTATGCGGCGGGGCAGGTGACCAACTGGGGCGCGCACTACATCGACATCGGTCAGTGGGCACTTGGGGCTGACGATTCGGGCCCCGTCGAGGTTGAAGGCCACGGTGAATTTCCCACCAGCGGCCTTTTCAGCACGGCGACAAAAGTTGATTTTCCCTGCCGTTATGCCGGAGGCGAACGGCTGCGCTGCCACACGCGTTATGACGGTGTGTTCGACGGCAATGTTCGATTTGTCGGTGAACGCGGCTGGATTGACGTTTCTCGCACGGCGAGCCTCGCATCGGATCCGGCGTTGTTGAAACAGGTGTCGGCCCGCGCCGGTGCGATCAAGCTGCCGGAAAGCGCGAACCACCACGATAATTTCCTGCAGTGCATGCGCACGCGGCAGCGGCCGATCTCGG
>DAITQE010000107.1:0-2500 GCA_036833235.1 Opitutus sp. | reverse complement strand
GTACTGCGACGGTCTGCAATCTCGGCAACATCTCGATGCTGTTGGACCGCAAAGTCCGGTGGAATCCGGCGACGGAAGAGTTCGTCGACGACGTCATGGCGAACCGGATGCGCCAGCGTTCGATGCGCGGACCGTGGTCGCTGGCGTGAGGCCGTTGGCCTGATAAGTTGAGGTCACTTCAGCTTCGTGGCGGCGAGCTTGAGCCAGGGCGTTCGGAGTTGGCTCGCCCGTTCGACGAGTTCACGAGCTCCGAGCCTGCCGAGGGGCTATCTTTCCACCGCGCACCGGCTCTGTGTCGGCGCCTGCAAGCGGGAGCGAATCGCGTCGCGTTCGACGTCGCGTCTGCCACCGCGCAAATTTCAAACGCGTTGAATCAAGCTCTCCGTTTGCCAAGCGTAACGCGGAAGCAAGCGAGCGCGCCTAGAGCGCAGCAGGCCAACGATAACGTGCTGGCTCCGTCCGGCACATTATTGGAGTTTTGCCCCCTAAGGGTCCATGAGGCTCCCTCAATCAACGAATCGAAAACCATCGCGTCTCCACCGACGCTGCCGGTGACATCGACGGCAAACACCGCGTCGGCACCCGTGGGATCCGTCGTCCCTCCAAGTGGTAGCAGCGTGGTCGAATCGAGCAGGAAGAAAGAGAATTCATCCAAGCCGGGCGCCGCGTGATTTTCCGTGAGCTGCAACGTAAATGACAGTTGCGTGCCAAACGTGATATCGCGAAGCACCTCATTGAAGAAAGCCGTATCGGTGAGCGTGATGCCGCCGAGGCTGCTCAACGTACCGTCCGTGCTGAAGTTTCCGATCGAGGCGGTGTTGTTTGCGGCGAGCACGTCCCCCCCGATTAAATCGAATGCGAGGGTCCCATCCCGTCCGGTCCAAGCCGTCGTATTGAACGTCACGTCATAGCTCGTGGCGCGGCATTCCAATTCGCGACAGAGCAGCAGACAGACACTGGCCAACACGATGACTCGAAGGAGGCGAAGGAAAAGGTACAGGAGGGTAGTTTGAGTTTTCATAGATGGATTTAACGATTGCCTGGCCCGGCGAGCACGCGAGGCGCGTAGGTGATCGCTCGGTTAAATGGATTGGTGAACTCGAGCGTGAGCGTCGCTGTTTCACCGACGCTCAACGCGCCGTCGACTCCGATATCGAGGTCGATATACGGACTGCCGGATGGCAGCGCGGCACTGGTCGCGCCGCTTGGCGCATAAAGTGTGACGTCCGCCGAAAGCCGATCGAGGACGAAGGAGACGGGGCCGCCGATCGGCTGCGCACTGACGTTTTGGACTGTGAGCGTCTGTACGTAGCGTCTCGTGATCCGATTAAGGCGAAAGCCACCTAGAGTTACCTGCAGCGATGACGTGACGTCGATGGCGAGAACAGCTGGGTTGATGACGAGGATGCCGTTGGCGGCGCCTTGATAATTGAGATCAGTCACGGCGGCGGAAACCGTGTAGCTGCCGACGGCTGACGGTACGGTTGCACTGCCGTTGTAGGTGACCGCTACCGGCAAACTGGCGGGCACGGTTGTGACCGCCACTGGCTTTGGTGCGCCATCATACGTTTGCGTGAGATCCGAAAGCACGACGCTCGCCGCTGCCTGTGTGATCTTGAGAAAACTTGTCGCCGACCCGATGTAATTCGGATCAGTTATGGTTGCAGCGACCACGTAGGTGCCGGCGGACGACGGAACAGTTGAGTCGCCGTTATAGGTCACGCTTACCGCCAGCCCGGGCGGCGATGTCGTAATCGTGACCGGCTTCGGTGTGCCGTCGTAGGTCTGAAGCGTGTTCGTGATGCTTACGGTCGCTGGTACCAGTACCACCGTGAGGACCGCGGCATCCGAAATTACGGGGGAGCCGACGCCATTGTCGGCGACGCAGCGAAATTGATCGCCGGTCATCGTCACCGTGGCACCAGTAATCGCGAGCGCGGCGGTCGTGGCTCCGGAATACGCGCCGCCGTCGACGATGTCGTTCCAGGTCGCGCTGCCAGCGGCCATGCGTTGCCAATGCAGCGTGGGCGCAGGCGTTCCGATCGCGGCCGCAGTGAACGCCGCAGTGCCACCCGCCGAGGTCGCGGTGCTGAGCGGCTGCAACGTGAACGTTGGCGCCACTGGAGTTGCCGTGTTGCCGAACTCATACGCGCCGATATCCACCGCTGCGCCGAAAATGCGCGGCTGACCGTCGAGATCGAGTTCACCGAGTGCGACCTGGGCGCTGTCACCGCGATCGATCAGGAGGCTGGTTGCCGTCAGATGATAATCACCATTAGTGGCGTCTAGATAACCCGAATCGGCGACGGCAAAATTGGACGGATCGAGCACGAGCGGCTCATAGGTGCTGTTCCCGAAGGAAGGGAACGCCCAGTAGCGCATCCACGTCTCACCGTTCAAGTAAGTGCAGTTGAGAATGACAGGCGGTCGGGGAGCATTGGTGTCGATGCCTTGATATAGGCCAAAATCGTGTAAGAGGACGGTGCCCTCGGCACCGACG
>DAITQE010000106.1:4126-8832 GCA_036833235.1 Opitutus sp. | reverse complement strand
GTCGATGGCGCGAAAAACTTCCATCCCCTCTTTCTGCGAGCCGATGAAGCCGTGTTTTTCGCGCGGCTTGTACGGGTGCGCGCGCACGAGACGTCCGCCTAGTTGCGCGACCGCAGCGGTGAGCTGCTTTTCCATAGCGGCTTGGGCGGGCCAGCATTTTTGATTGGCCGAGAGGCGCAGATCGCCGTTGGCGACGAGAAGGATCGTGGGTTGCGGCATGGATATTAATCGCGGAAAGCGAGAAAGTTTAAGCAAAGCGCGGGGAAGACGCCCATCATGGCACAAATCGAGGTACCTCTGAATAGACAATTGTGGAAAAAGGATGGATAAAACAGGCGCACTGCCGGATTGCCACACGGCTGCTTTGGTGGAAACGTGGAGGCGTGTTTGAATGCTTTCAGATGAATCGACGGACGCTGCACGAACTCGCGCACGGACCGCACCGCAATCGGCGCAGCGACGGCAAACACGGTCGTTAAACGACCGCAGTCGAACATGGCTCGCATCCCTTCTCGCCAGGAACAAGCGCTCCTCGCTCCAGGTGTAAGTTCAGGCGCGTATTTTTTTCTCGATCTTGGTCTACGATCCCGCGGACGCGTGCGGGTGGCCTTTGGCGGACGCGAACGCTGTGGCGAAAACTACCGAGTCCAGCGCTCCACATATCCGTTTGCCACGTTGGAGTATGTTGCAGAAGGGGAGGGCCGGATCAGTTTCGGCGGAGCGGAGGCGCAGGCGTTGCGGCCAGGAACGCTTTTCGTGCATGGCCCGGGCGTGTCGTTGCGCATGCAGACTGAGCCGGGACGCATGCTGTTGAAATATTTCGTCTGCCTCACCGGCCATGGTGCGCGGGCGGCGATTGAAGCGCACGGACCCGTTTTTGGCACGAGCGTGATGCTCGCCCGTCATGCGGACGTGCGCGACATGTTTGATTTACTGATTCGCGAAGGCGGCGAGCACACACCCTTCACGCGGGAGATCTGCGATCGTCTGAGCGAGTTGCTCCTGCTAAAGATCAGTGAGGCGCGACGCCACCGCAGCGACGGTCGGGCCAGCCCGGCGCGGGAGAAGTTTCTCCGCTGCAAGACGCTGATTGACGAGGAAGCGGCTCGGCTGTCGTCACTCGAGGAGATTGCCAGTGAACTTCATGCCGAGGCATCAGGATTGAACCGGCTCTTTCGCCGGTATCAAGGAGTGAGCCCTTACCAATATCTTTTGCGCTGCAAAATGAATCTGGCGGCGCGTGATCTGATGAGCTCCGGCGGATTCGTGAAGGAGGTCGCGGCCCGGGCAGGCTATGCCGATCCCTACCATTTTTCCCGCGTGTTCAAGGCGGTGCACGGAATCTCGCCCGCGCATTTTCTCCGACTTTATCACCCGGAAGAGCGTCGCAAATCAGTGATGCGCTGATCCATGGACATCTTCCATTGGCGAGTCCAACGCGTTCTGCTGGCCAGCAGAATGGCGCGGCCAGCACGCCACCTACGACCGCGCGCAACGAGCGTGGCGCGGCGAGCACGCAACCTACAGTTCAATTCGTCGAACTCAGGTCGTTTCGGCGACGGTGACCTCAGTGCGGCGGCCTTCGATCGTCAGAACAAAGCGGCGGATCGGGGACATCACACCGTCATGAGGTGCGGCGGAATCAGTGACCGGCGTCGTTTGTTCGCGCTTGGGCGTGGGCGCCGTGATTGGCGTTCCATTGGGCGGGGCTACAGGTGCAGTCGCTGCAAGAGCGGCCGTGGTCGCGGCGGCTTTTTTGTGGAGTGCGGCAAATTCACGGGGGAACATTGCGTGCAACACGCAGGCTTCGTCGTCGGTCGGGAGACCGGCGGCGGAGAGTTCCTCGCGCAGCTTGGGCATGCGGGGCGCCAGGCTGTCGGCGGGACGGCCTTCGACCGGTTTCTGGCCGGACTTCTGAATCGCGAGAGCGAGGACGGTGGGATCGATCGGACCGGGCGTGCGTCCGTACTTGTTCAGCGCGATGTCCATCGCCGGCTGCGAAAAATTACTCCAACGACCGAACTTCACATTGAGCATCGCCTGCGTGCCCACGATCTGAGACGTGGGTGTGACCAGTGGAATCCAGCCGAGGCAAGACCGGACGTATGGGATCTCTTCCATCACTTGTTCAAACTTGTCCGCCATGTTCTGCTCTTTGAGCTGCGTGCGAAAGTTCGAGAGCATGCCGCCAGGCACTTGATAAATGAGCGTGTCGGAGTCGACGCGCTCGTTGGCGGGCGAGGTGAATTTTTCGAGCTCCTTGTAAACACCATTGAAGTACTCGCGCAGTTCACGGAGTTTTCTGACATCGAAGTCCGGGCAGCGTTCATGGCCCTCGAGCAAGGCCTGCATACGCAGCGTATCCGGCTGGGATGTACCGTTGGCGAACGGCACGATGGAAGTCTCGACGGCATCGACGCCAGCATCGATCGCGGCAAGATAGGCCGCGGCACCCAGGCCCGCGGTGTCGTGCGTGTGCAACGTGATCGGAAGGCCGATGCGGCGTTTGAGTTCCTTCACCAGGTTGTAGGCGATGCGCGGCGCGATCACGCCGGACATGTCCTTGATGCCGATCGAGTGGCAACCCATTTTCTGGAGATCCACGCCCAGGTGCACGAAGGATTCGATCGTGTGCGCGGGGCTGGTCGTGTAGCAGATTTCGCCGCGCGCATGCTTGCCGCTGGCCAGGACCGCCTTGATCGCCGTGGCCAGATTGCGAGGGTCGTTCAGCGCATCGAAAATTCGGAAGATATCCTGACCCGCGGCGGCGTTGGCATGGACGAACGCTTCGACGACGTCGTCCGGAAAGCTCATGTATTGGACGATGTTCTGGCCACGCAGCAGCATGATCTGCGGCGTTTTGGGCGCGGCTTTTTTTAGAGCGCGCAGGCGGTCGAACGGATTTTCGTTCAAGAAACGAAGACAGGAATCGATCGTGGCGCCGCCCCAGGTTTCCAAACCACCGAACCCCATCCCATCGAGAATGGGCGCTGCGGGCAGCATTTGGGCCGTCGTCATGCGTGTGGCGGCGAGCGATTGATGTCCGTCGCGCAGAACGGTGTTGTTGAAGACAATGGTGGCCATGGGTGAAAAATGGATACGCCTATTCGAGCTCGCGCAGCAGTGAGACCTGCGAGGCATCGTACGCGCGACTGCCGAGACGCTCTGTGCTCACACGCAGGCGGCCGGCTTCGTCAATGCCGTGAAACAAACCGGTGAACGTGTGCGAACGGCCGGTGAGGGTGAGGGAGACGAGGCGGGGTTGCGCCCACTGCAGGTTGAGTTCTTCGGCGATGACTCGAAACTCGTCGTTGCGAATCATGGCGTGAGCGCGACCGATCGAGCGCAGGATCAAACGTGTGAGATCTTCGAGCGTGTGGCTGGATTGTGCGAGGTCAGCCAACCGGGCGGTCGCCCCGGCGAGAGCGGGTTCAGTCTTCTCGGGAGAATTGAGCACATTCATCCCGATGCCAATCACCGCGGTGTCGTCGCTATAACGTTCCACCAACAAACCCGCGAGTTTGCGCTGGCCGACCATGATGTCATTGGGCCAGCGGAGACGAAGACCGCGGACGCCGAGTTCCTTGAGCGCGGCGATGATGGCCCAGCCGGCGGCGAGCGGAAGAATGGACCAGCGCGCGCGGTTGCCTGGACAAGGGAGCACGGCGGAAAGCCAAAGCCCGCCCTCATCGGAAACCCAAAAACGGCCGGTGCGTCCGCGGCCGTCGGTCTGCACGCGCGCGCGAACCACGTGCCACGCCGGCAGGCGCGCGGCGGCGGAATTGGTCGAGCCGATCTCCTGCGCCGTGTGGACGCTCCAGCCTTCGTCTTTGGACAGCGCCGATTCGGCGGAAAGAAGATCGACCGGGGTCATGCTAATCCATGTTAGCAGCGGATCGCTCACGGCACTGCGCATCGCTTGCCAATTATTGTGCGAAACATGACGCCGCCGTGCCAAAAGGCGCGTGACAGCCCCCCGCCTTGATGGAAACGACGCCTATCGCGCGCCCAACAAGGCGAGCATGATTCCGCCAGAAATGGCCGTGCCAAAAACGCCGGCGAGGTTCGGCCCCATGGCGTGATAGATGAGGTAATTTTTCGCGTTCTCCCGGTGGGCCACGATATGTGAGACTCGGGCTGCGATCGGCACCGAGGCGATGCCGGCTGAACCGATCAACGGATTGATTTTTTCTTTCAGAAATAAATTCATGATCTTAGCGGTCACGACGCCGGAACCGGTGCCGAATACGAATGCGATCAATCCGAGTCCGACGATTTCCAGGGTCTGCACCGTCAGAAACGTGTCCGCTTTCATCGTCGACCCGATGGCGGTGGTGAGCACGAGGGTCATGATGCCGAGGATTGAACCGCCGGCGGTCTCGGCCAGGTGACCGACCACCAGTGATTCGCGCAGGAGATTACCCAGCATCAGCATGGTGACGAGCGGAGCCACGGGGGGAAAAAAGAGATTTACCAGAGTCGCGATGACGATGGGGAAGAGAACTTTTTCGAGCCGGCTGACCTGCCGGATCTTTCCCATGCTGATCTGGCGTTCTGCTTTCGTGGTCAGCAGCCGCATGACCGGCGGTTGGATCATCGGCATGAGAGCCATGTACGAATAGGCGGCCACGGAGATTTGCGGCAGCAGATGGGGTGCAAGTTTCATCGTGACGAAAATCGCCATCGGTCCGTCGGCACCTCCGATG
>DAITQE010000106.1:0-4116 GCA_036833235.1 Opitutus sp. | reverse complement strand
GATTCCGTGATCGAAAAGCCAATGGTCTTTGCGAGGATGAGAGCGACGAAAATGCCGAGATGCGCACCAGCTCCGAGCAGCACGAGTTTGGGACTTGCGATCATCGGGCCGAAATCCGTCATCGCGCCCACGCCGAGAAAGATCAGGGGCGGCACGATCAGTAGCGACACGCCTTGATACGCGTAGTGAAACAGTCCGCCGGGCAGGACGAGGTCAGAGCCGGGAACGTTGACGACGATGCACGAGAAACCGATGCCGAGGAGGAGGAACGGCTCGTAGCGTTTCACGATCGCGAGGAAGACCATGACAGTCCCCACCACAATCATCAGCAGATTACCCCACCAAAAATGGCCGACACCAGTTTGGCCGGCTAAAATTTTAAAGAGAGATGCGAGTTGGTCGAACATGGGAATGGCTCCGGGGACTTAAAGGTGAACGATGACGGCAGAGCGCGCTGGCGGCTCAGTGGCCGCGACGAAGCTTTTCCTCGTCAATTTTCCAGAAGCGATTGACGAACGGGAGCAGGGCGAGAATTACGCCGATACCCGAGATGATGAAGAAACTCAGGATGAAATCGATCAGGCTCAGGAGAATCGCGCCATCGACGGTGTTTGGAATTGTAATCATAATTAAAGCGGAGAATTGAATCGCCCATTACAGGGCGGCAGCGCGTGTCGTGCCGGATGGGCGGATACGAGTAATGGCGACGACGAGGAGGCGGTCGTGGTTGACCTGCGGCTCGTCGTAAGCCGCGTATCGCGTGCGCGCCTCGAAAAGCGTGCAGGTTGCGAGAGATGCCAGCGGGTGCGCTCCTACTGACCAGCGGTCTGTTTGATCCGCCGGCGAACGCCGAGACAGAGGATAAAGAGACCGCAAAGCGCCAGCAGCTGACCGCCCATTGTCATGACGATGCGGGCAGTTCCGCTGCACGACGGCGCGATCAGCCGCGCGATCGCTACTCCGACGAACGCAGCGCTGATCCCGGCGATCCAGAATCCGATGTTGCTGATGACATTCTTCATTGGCTGAGCAGCGGGATGATCGTGACGTAGATACCGGTGAGAATCGCAGTCGTGATCACGCCGCTGATATTGGCGCCGAGCGACTCGGGCAGGATGATCGCGTCGGGCGTGACCTTTGAGACCTCCTTTTGCGCCACCTTCGCGGTTGACGGCACACAACTGACTCCGGCGATGCCGATTACAGGGTTGATCTTTCGCCCACTAAAGAAGTATGCGAGATAGCCGCCGCAGATCCCGCCGATGCCCGAGAGCAGGAGCGCAAGGATGCCCAGGACGAGGAGAACGAGAACCTTCGGATTGAGAATGATCGACGCCTCACAGAGGACTCCCAGCAACAGACCGAGGAAAAAGGTTGAACCGTAGAGAACGGGGCCGTCGATAAAAGCGACGAAGTAACTTAAGCCGGATTCGCGAACCGCGACACCGACGAATAACGAAAGGAAGAGCGGAGCCGCTGACGGAAACAACAGGCAGAGGACGGTGCAAGCGACCACCGCAAACGTCAGTTTCTCGTCGGAGGTGACCTTCACGATCGGCTTGGGCGGCATTTTCATGCCGATCAGCTTTTTCGGCACGAGCAAGCGGATCAGATAAGGATAGCCGCCGTAAGTTAAACCCAAATACAGGTACGCGACTACGGTGATGGGAACGAACAAGTCTTTCGCCAGCGTGAGTGACGTGAACAGAACCATTGGTCCATCCGCGCCACCGACCATTGCGATCGACGCTGCCTCGCGATAGTTCAACCCCATGGCGACGGCGATGGGAAACGTTGCCACCGTGCCAAGTTCCGCGGTCAGCGCGAGGAACATGCTCAGGAACGGTCGAGCGAGCACGAAGCCGACGTCGAGCAGCACGCCGATGCCCATGAAAACGAAGCACGCGATGAGTCCGTTGCTGAACGCGAAAGTGTAGATTGGCTGTAGGAAATCGACCTGCAGGATGTACATCAGGTTGTCGGTTTTTGAAACCAGCGGAGCCATCATGAGCGTGCCATGAATCACCGCGCCCGCAGCGACCGGAGCTTCCGTCACTGCCGCTGCCGTGACAGGATCAAGGAAGAGAACGCCGGCGTTTACCGCCGACATGCCGAGCCCCATGGGAATCATGAGCAGAGGTTCGAGCACACCTTTCTTGCCAAGGTAAACCAGCAGCATGCCAAGCAGCATCAGACCGACGCGGCCAAGCAGAATTGGCCAGTCGGAGTGGATGAGCGAGGTAACGCCTTGGAAGATGTTAATGATGTCTTGAAAGTGCATGAAGGAGTTGCGGGGAAGACGATGGCGTGGGAACCATCAACCTTTTTTTGGTGCGTTGATGCGCCGGATCGTAAGGAAGAGCACCTTCATGAGCAGGGCTACGCCCATGGAGATCACGACGGCGATCGCGAACATCGCGAGGGCGCTGGTAATGGCAGTTTTCATTGAGAGTTCGGATTTCTTGCGAGCGGAGCACGTGGCACGGCCACGCGTTCACACTCGGAACGACGAATCAGCTGATGCGTAAAAGAACGGTGCCTTCCTCGACGCCATCGCCAGGGCTGGCATGAAGCGACAGCACGCGACCGGACTTCGGCGCGAAGATATAGGTATTCATTTTCATCGCCTCGATCGTGGCGACTTGAGAGCCCTCCTCGACCGCCTGGCCCACAGTCACGTCGATGGAGACAATTTTGCCGGCAAGCGGACTCGCGACATCGCCGTCACCGCTCGCGGCAGGTGAGGCAACCGGCTGGGGTGCGACGGGCGTTGCGGTCGGCGCCGCAGCGCGCGAAGGCGATGGCGCCCCAAACGACATCGCGGCGGTTTCGAGCGGCTGGGTGGCGGTTGGTAGAGTTGAAGGGAGCGTCTTTGCACCCTCTTCGAGAATCTCGACGAGGACATCGTAGACTTTGCCTTCAATGGTGACGCGTAACTTTTTCATGAGAAAGAGAGCCAAAGGAAATCAACGGACTTGGTGAGAGGAATAGATCTGACGGCGGCCCTCGAGGGACCATTGCTGCATGAGCGTTTCGACGGACGGGCCACCGGGTTGAACGGAGGTGATCTTGGCGCGGTTGCCGAAGCTCACGGCGACGCACGCGGTGATGATCGCGAGCGTCTCGTGCGACGGCCCCGCGGGGACCGCAGTCCGCGCTTTTGGCGGAGCTTCGGGGTGCGTCGCAGCGAGCCAGCGACCGACGGCTGCCACAATCGCCATGAATGCGGCGACTCCGGCCAGGATTGCCAACAGCGCGAGCCACTGATTGCCGAACAGTGGCCGATGATATTCGGCCAGGATGAGAGGGGGGAGGAGACTCATAGCGGAATGTTTCCGTGTTTCTTCGGTGGGCGGGTTTCGCGTTTCGAGAGGGTGTTGCGCAGCGCCATCGCCACGAGGCCGCGTGTTTGCGCAGGCTCGATGACGTCGTTGATCATTGCTTTGGCGGCCGCCTCGTAGGGCGACGAAAACTTCGCGCGGTACTCGGCGGCGAGTTCAGCGGCTTTCTTCTTGGGATCGGCGGCGGCGGCGATTTCTCGTTTGTAGAGCACCCCGACGGCGCCGTCCGCGCCCATGACGGCGATCTCGGAGCACGGCCAGGCGTAAACAAAATCAGCCCCCATGTCGGCGCTGCACATCGCGAGGTACGCGCCACCGTAGGCCTTGCGCATGATCACGGTAATCTTCGGCACCGTGGCGGCGGCGTAAGCGAACAACATTTTCGCGCCGTGTCGGATAATGCCGCCGCGCTCCTGCGCGACGCCGGGCATGAAGCCTGGGACATCGACGAGAGTTACGAGAGGAATGTTAAAGACATTGCATAGGCGGATGAACCGCGCGCCCTTGTCCGACGAATCGATGTCAAGCGTGCCGGCTTTCACCGCAGGCTGATTGGCGATGATGCCGACGATGATGCCTTGGACGCGGGCAAAACCCACCACCAGGTTTTTGGCGAAGTCGCGTTGTACTTCCAGGAAATCAGCGTCGTCCACGAGCAACTCGATCACCTTGAGCACGTCCATTGGCGCTTTGCTGTCGGCCGGAACGATCGCGTTCATCCGCGCGTCCAGTTCCAGCGACAGGCTCTTGGCGCGCGCGACCACTTCCTGGGCGT
>DAITQE010000105.1:0-8904 GCA_036833235.1 Opitutus sp. | reverse complement strand
ATCGCACACCGTTTCGTCCTGCGTTGGCTCATGGCCCAGAATGCCGTACGCCTCCTCGACCTTCAAATAGCTCCGTGATGGTGCAAGGTCATCGTCGGCCATCCGCCGTTGTCCGCCGTAGTTCACATTTCGCGCAACGAACACCCGGCCGAAATCAGTGAACAACACAAACAGCCCGCGAACCGGTCCTGAGCCGCGAGGCAAACTGGTTGTCGCGAGCTTCGCCACGCGCGAAAGCTTTTTCTTAAGCAACTCACGGAAGGCGGATTCGACCGCCGACACACGCCGGCCCAAGCCGACAAGTTCAGCGGGCCCCGACCAAACACAGGGCCACCCCGCCTCGATGCGTTCATCACGCAAACTGGTCAGAAAATAGTCGGCTATGCGCTGCGCCAGCGCATTCACGGATTCGCCACGCAACTCGACCGGCTCGAACAGCGTGAGATGCGCAAACGCCAGCTCCGTTGTAGCGCGGTCAGCCTGACCAGCGTTCGAATCGATCGGTGGCGCGCGTGTCGCGCCACGCGACGCAGCAAGCGCGCCACCAACCATTGCGGTCAGGCTGACCGCGCTACTCACTACCCTCACCCAGCCTGGACCTTGCTCAAGAACACGCGCGCCGTGCAACTCCGCGAGCTCGCGCGCGAGCAGCGATTCAAAGCCGGACTGACAGGTGAGTAGCATCGGCGACGAACGTGGCAACGGCAGCAGGAGGGTCGACGAAAAACCAGTAGGGCAGGATCAACCTCTTGAGAATCTATCCAGAGAAGACACCAAGGCTTGCCATTGCGAAGGATGCTTTCCGACTGCGACAATCCACGAAGAACTTTAGATGGATGGCCACTTCGCTTCGCTCCTCGCCATGACAGAGACTCCCTAGTGCAGTCGGTCGTAAGTTCGGCGACGTATTTGAATCGCGACGGTAGAGCGCGGACTCCGTTCCGCGCGAAGGCGACGTGCGGAGTCGCCGCCCTGCCACGAGGTCATCTGCCAGCGTCACTGCGCTTTTGTCGGAACGCACTAAGTTAGCGCTTATGGGCTCGGACCCGCTTTCTAGTACATTATAAGGCGGGTCAGAGACCCCTCCCTACTTCTCAACTCTCAGCTCTAGACTCTAAGCTCTCCGCTCTAGATTATCTCACACGCTCCGCCTGCGCAGGCGACCGTTTGCTTGAGCTCTGTCTCGTCGGATTCTTCCCGCATTTGAGTGTAGTCGACGCGGTACGGCCGCAGGGAATTCCATTTGGCCACGTCAGCTTCCGTGGACGTTTCTTCGCGCGGCGCCTGCGCATAGGCTTTGTCGCCCGCATCCTGCAGCAGCGAGATACCCGTGAAGAAGCGCCGGTTGGACCAAATGAATTCAGCCACTTCTTCCCACTCGTCCGGGCGAACCGTGCACGTATTCGAAACATTGTGATGCAGATCCGGCGAACGCGATTGCGGATCACCGCCCGGAATCACCCACGCTTGCTGCACCAGCTTCACCAATTCGAGAAACTGAATCGCCGTCAGATCCTTGCGGAGGATCGCCTTTTTCGGCGCCTCGACGGGGAAGGTGATGACGTCGTCCGTGTCCGGGTTATAGACCGAGACTTCCGTCATCTGCGGATTCACCGATTTGAAGAAGGAGTAGATCGGCTCCTTCCGGTTGGCCTGCACGCGACGGAAATAGCGGCGGGAATGATGCGGATGAATCCCCGATGCAGCTCCGAGAATGAGCGAAGCGGTGCCTTCGGGCTTACAGGTGGAGAGCTTCGCGGCAGGGTTGATGTCGATTAATTTCGCCAGAAGTCGATTCGTCGCGCGGCAGAGCCGGGCGCCGCTGGTCAGGATTTCCTGATCGAACAGCACTGCCGGGTTGTCCATGAATCCACAAATCGAAACCCCGAGCAATGCATCGTGCTCATTGATCAGCTTGGTGATCGGCCCGAGATAAGGCATGTCGGTATAAGCCGCCTGCAACGTACCAATGGCCGCGGCGGCGATGCACGCTTTGTAGAACGAGACTTCAGACGTTGCCGCCTGTCCGTTGATTGTCGTGAGATTGCAGTGCTGGAAACCGGAAAGGCGTGTCGTCCCCGGAAGATCGCCCTTGTAGCCGTCGCGGTACAGCGCACTCAACTCGTCCGCCGAAAGTTCCCAATCCACCACGGGCAGAAGGTTGATCTCGGCGCAGGGATTGCAGCCCGCGTCGGGATGGTCGTTGAAGAAAAAGCCGGGCTCGCCGAATTCCTTCTGCGCTTTGAAGAGCTTGCGAAAGTGCTCGACGTTTTTGTCGCTTCGCGAAAGAACGGCCGAGTTGTTCGACGCTGAGCGCTGCGGGTGTTTCTCAAACCAGTTCCCCGTCTTCGCGTTCATCATCTCCTCGTCGTCGGGCGAGAACAGACAGATTGTCGCGGAGCGCCGGATACCGCCCGCGAGCACCGCTTTCGCGATGTGCATGTTGATATCGTAAACTTCGATCGGCCGCAGGCTCCGCCCCACGGCCTCGGTGAGAAGTTCCTCGACCCTGGCCAACGTCTTCTTGAGGGGCAGGTGTCCGGGGGCCTTGCCGCCGGAGGTGCGCAGCGGCTCGCCTCGTGCGCGGATTTGCGAGAAATCAAACTCGATCTTCTTTCCCTCGTAAAACGACGCGATCAGCGCACCGAGCGCGTCCGACCAGCCTTCGATCGTATCCTCAATATGGTAATGCCAGACCGGCAGTTCGTTTTCCGGCAGGCGGCCGGGCAGCGGCGGCAAGAGAGCGATATGATGCTTTTGGACGGAGAAGCCAACGCCGCAGCCGCTCAGCAGGAGGAAGAAATATTCCTTGAAGAAATCCACCCGGTCCACGTTCGCGAAGCTGCAATTGAACATGCGACTTTGGTTTTTCAAAATGGCCTCACCACCGAACTGCATCGATCTCATGCTCGGAAGCACCTTCTTCGCGGAGACCTGCAGGAAGATCTCACGGATAATCTGATCGAGCCGCTGCCCACCGAGCGTGCGGGTCAGCAGATCGGCGTTTTTCCCCGCTAGCTCCGCGACATCCGCCGGCAACGTCGCGGGCACCTGCCGGTCCATTTTTGTCGCAAAAAACGACAAATGCATATCGCGAACTCGCTCGACCCCTTCCGAGAAAATCTCGCGCCGTCCGAGGTCAGGGCGATACCGGGCGTACTTCGCCATCGCAATATAATCGGACATGCCGTTGTCGGCGTAGTGCACGAGCCGGCGCTCCGCGTGTCGCGCGCGATAGAGCATGTAGGCCCTCGCCACTTCCCAACGTCCGGCTGCGGCAATGGCTTTTTCCACTGCGTCCTGCACCTGTTCGATCGACGGGTGTTTCCCGTCGCGGTAGTGCAACTCGAGCATTTGCGCGACCGCCGCAGAAATCTTCGTGACCTCCGCAAAGGTGTCGTTATCGAGCCCGAAACAAGCGAGCAGTTCATCCCGGTAGGGATTCGGGGCGTTGTCGGTCCGCACCTCATGGAACGCGAGTGCGATCGCGCGGGTAACTTTGCTTTCGTCGAACCGCACCTTCGAGCCGTCCCGCTTGACGACCATTCGCTGCTCCGACGGGATCGCCCGGTTGAGCAGCTGAGCCCCTTTGCGGGCCATGGGGAACTCAGTTGAAAACGATCTCGTAGCTACGGGTGAGGGCAAAGTTGTGTTCATAGAAATAGGAAAAAACCGTTCACGAGTACGGAGCACCGAAGGGGGCGGCACAGTCGTCGTCACGGAAGCTACCACTACCAGTCGCGTTGTTCGTTCGCGTCAACCACTACCTGTTGTGGATCGCGAAACTATAAACCTCGTTGATGCCTCATATTTTGTTTCGACTAAAATACTGAGTATTTCACCACCTCCGAGGCAGCGGAACCAAAACAGTCGTGCGATAATTAGCGAAAGTTTTTCTGCGAAAAAAATCTGCGGCGGGCCACGGTGAAAACGTTCGCGAACGTCGACCGAAAGACTCGCGCGATCACGTTCTTCGCGGCGCCACAGACTACACCCCCACGGTTTTTCGTTTTGATGGCGCAATCCGTTATGTGGTAGGCCGCGAGCTTGCTCGCGCTTCAATCGCGCCAGCAAGCTGGCAGCCTACAAGATACGATTCCAAAACAAAAGCCTTTGCTACAGACCCGGTGATTCATGAGCGCGGTTCGTCTTCGAGGAACATCCACGACGTCGCAGCGCGGATTCCCACTCGACGAGCATCGAGCGTCCGCCAGAGTGGCCGGATGCGGGGATTTTCTCAGACGTTTTCGATTGAGAGTGTGTTCGGTTTCGCGGTGCTAGCCTTGAGCTTGCTCGGATGCAGCGCGAACCAAGCCCCGCGCGTAATTTCAGCTCCCGGAGAAGTTGCAACTGTCGCTCCTTCGACCGCGACGGCGGCGGTCCCGATGCCGGCGGCTCCGCAGCCGGCCCAGGTTTATCCTGTGATGCTCGGCATCGATGTTCTCGAATCACAGGGCTTTGCCGCGGTGAAAGGCAAACGCATCGGTCTTTTGACGCACCCAGCCGGCGTCAACCGGCGCGGAGAAAGCACGATCGATGTCCTTCGCCGCGCGCCGGGCGTTAAACTGGTTGCTCTCTTCGGACCAGAACACGGGATTTACGGTGACGAAAAAGCTGAGGTCTTCATCAGCGATCGCGTCGATAAACGAACAGGCCTCCCGGTTTACTCTCTGTATGGGCGCGATCGGAAACCCCGCAAATCCATGCTGAAGGGCCTCGATGCGATGGTGATCGATCTGCAGGACATTGGGACACGCAGCTACACGTACATCAGCGCGATGAAGCTTACGATGGAGGCATGTTTTGAAAACAACGTCGAAGTGATCGTCCTCGACCGGCCCAATCCGCTCGGCGGTTTGAAAGCGGACGGACCGGGCCTCGATGCGAAATGGAAAAGTTATGTCGGAGAATTCCGAGTTCCCTACGTGCATGGGCTTACGATTGCGGAGCTAGCGTACATGGCGAAAGAGGCTCCGCGGGTTCTTGACGTATCTGACGCGGTTCGGGCTCGCGGAAAACTCACGATCATTCCCATGCGTGGCTGGCAGCGGAGCATGCGCTGGCCAGAAACGGGCCTGACCTGGGTGCCAACGTCGCCGATGATCCAGGATTTCCCCGCCGTCGTCGGCTATGCGATGGTGGGACTCGGGACCTACTTCGATCCCAAAGCGGGTTTCGATATCGGATTCCGGCACGGCGTCGGCGATCAATACGCGTTCCGTGGTCTGCTGCACAAGACGGTGAAGAGCGAGGTCCTCGAACGCGAATTGCGCGCCCTTAAAATCCCGGGGCTTTCGTTTCGGCGGGTCAGCGTACCGGGCCGCGATGGCAAACCGGCCACGGGGATATATGTCGAAGTGACCGATTGGGACGACTGGAATCCAACCGAGCTGAGCTTCTACTTGATGGCACTGGCTTGTCGGCTGGATAAGAAAAACCCCTTTGCGGTGAGCGATCTTGCAGCGAGCGGGTTTCTCCGGCATCTTGGCTCGGAAGAATTTTTCCGCGCGCTGCAGCGCGATGGAGCGAAGATCAACATTCCGGCTTACGTGGCAGAGATGCAAAAGCGCGCAAAAATCTACCAGACCTTTAGCAAACGCTACTGGCTGTATCGATGAGCGGAGAGAGCCCTACGGATCGAGGATCGTTGTAGGTTGCGCGATGCCGCGCCACGTTGCGCGGCAAGCGCGCAACCTACCCCGGCGAACGAATGGCCCCGAAATTTTTAGTCATCCCATCCGATGTCGGGCAGGGCGAGACGTCTCCGCCCCACCTTCTCAAGGCACACGAAGCATTAACAACTCGACGCTTCGCGAATGTACTCACCCAACAACGCTCGGAGTTGTTGCCTCGCTCGATACAGCCGCGTTTCAACGCCGCGTTCAGAACACTTCGCGATAGCGGCGATCTCCCGATACGAGAGGTGTTCGTAGTGGTGGAGCAACACCGCCATCTTGAGGTCATGCGGTAACTTTCCGATCGCGAGACGCACCGCGTCCGCCGTTTCATCTTGCGCGAGCACGTTGGCCGGCCCGGGTTGATCGCTGGCGAAATCGCTGTAGTCCGACCCCGAAGTTCTGCCGTCCTCCCGCGGCAGCGGTGACTCCAGCGGCACGGTCGGGTGCCGCCGTTTCCAGCGGTAGTGGTTGTGGCAGAGATTTGTCAACGTGGTGAACAGCCAGGCCGACACATTCGTATCTGGACGCAGCCGCGCGCGCTGCTGGTACAATCGCACAAACACAGACGCGACCAGGTCATGCGCATCCGTCGAATTTTGCACGTAGCGATAGGCGTAGCTGATCAACGGCCTCTGCCACCCGGCGATCAACCGATTCAACGCCGTCGTGTCCCCGTGTTGGAGGGCGTTAAGACTTGCGTGATCAGTAGCGGGGTCGGTTGACACGGCGCGCGGGGTGAGCGCTCAGCAGAATTCAGAGGTCTTTGAACGGTTCCACCGCGGAGACGATGCCCATATAATGTGCACGTTGCTCCGGCGTCATCACGTTCGCCGTGGCGAGCACCAGGCGGCGCGTCGATTCCAAACACTCGCGGTTGATGTTGCGACGGACCTCCACGAATTGGGCAAACTCGATAAAATCCACGCGATCCGACGTGCGCCGGGTATTTTCGAACGCGGCGAATTCTGCCCGCATCCGGGCGACCTCCGATGCCAGCGCCCTCAGACGCGGACTGGACGCTTCATGCAGCTCTTTCACCCGCGCGAATTGCTGATCGCTCAGCTTCAACTCAGTCCGGATCCACGCGAGCTGTCCATCGAGTGTTTCATTTCCCGCCGGGCGGTACAGCTGGAAATAGCCGAAATGAGTGCCAACGCCGGCCGCCAGCCCCAGCAATAAGATCAATAGGGTACGATTCATGGCGAGCGCGCGATTTGGTCGGTTTTGAGCAGCGGATCGATGAGCTGCAGATAACTGCGGGCGAGTTGAGTGCTACGCTCACGTTGTTGGTGATTCACGCGCACCTCGGCGAAGAACAGTCCCAGCAACGCACAAAAAGCCACAAACATTGCGGCAAATGGGGGACGCGAAAACCAGGCTTCGACGCCCGCCCAAAAGCCCAACGATGCATGCTGAGTTTCTTCGGCGAGCGCGATGCGGCGCCAAACTTCCGAGGCGAGTCGGGGAGAAGGACCCGGCGTTTCGGACCAGTGGTCCAGCAGCGGATCAAGCGGATCAGGAGCGGAGGGCATGAGAATTGAGAACGATGGATTTAGGATGACGCTGAGCGGGGATCAGCCCCGGTTGCGTTTCATTTTGGACAAACCACTTGCTCACGCTCGCAGCCACAGGGTAGCCGCAAGCGTGAGCAATTGGACGAGATCGAGGTTGGGTAAATCGTAATCCGAGTTGGGACTCTCTTCAAATTCGATATCAGGTTCGTGAGAACCAAGACCAAGGCACGTGACGGAATTTGAAAACACGCCGGTTCTTTCAAATGGTGCGCAGCGGTGGCTCGCGCGCAGGAGATTCGTTGGGAAAAATATCACGTGCTCTCCCGGCTCGACGTTCGCGATTCATTTCGCAGCTGTCGGCGCAGCCGCAGGGACAAAGTTGAAATCCTGACGCGCCGAAACGAGCACGGGCGAACCATGCGAGAGCGGCGGCTCAAATTCCCATTGAGAAACAGCGTCGAGTGCGGCGGCAGCCAGCAGCTCGTTGGCCTGGCTGCTCTCGCGACTCACCGCTGGCAACCTGACGTGACCATGTTCGTCGATATAGAAATGAACCGTCACCACCACGGGAGCCTGCCCCTTGGCCGCATCGGCGGAATAAACAGGCGAGATGACCTTGGTCGGCGTCGGGATTCGATCCAGCTCACTCAAACGGCAGGCGCGATAGCTGAACGCCGACGGACGCAACTGGTAGTTCCGCAATTCCATATACGACGATACCGTTAGATTCACGAGAACCATGCCCTGCGTCTCAAAGTTAAAGGACAATTCAGCCGTCGCACCGCGCGGAGCGCCGTCGAGGTAAGCCGGTTCGTACTTCCATTTTTCCAACGCGCTGACCGCTCGTTCAGCAAATTTCGGATGCGTGTACGCAATGACAAGGTGATCCACTAGTTTCCCGGTTTCATCAATTTGGATCGCGACCGTCACCTGGCCGCTGGTGATCCCCAACTCAGTCGCCTCGGTCGGGTAAACCACGCTCTCAGTTTGTATGATCTTCATTGGCGAATAGCTCGGCGTTGCGGCGACGCCGGAGATTGGCCAACACAGGGCGGCGGAAAGAAGCAGGAGCGAACGAGTGTTCATCGGCATAAAAGTTACCCGGCATAACCCCGAGCGAATCCCCTACCCTTCAGTCGATCCTCGTGCTCGACTCTCAGCTCTTGGTTTTCCCTAAGAATTTCCCTTGCGACACCGGGCCGGCGCGCCCAACAGAATGTTCAACCGCGTTGATCTGTAACCTCGTGTAACCCCGTTTAATTCCAATGCCCAGACCTGTCACGCTCTTCACCGGCCAATGGGCCGATCTTCCTCTCGCCGAGCTCGCGCCGCTCGCTAAAAAAATGGGTTATGACGGCCTTGAACTTGCCTGCTGGGGCGATCACTTCGATGTCGATGCCGCCGCCTCGTCCAAGAAATACCTGGCAGAAAAATGGCAGCTCCTGGCCGATCATGGACTATCCTGCCATGCCATCTCCAACCATCTCGTCGGACAAGCCGTCTGCGATCTGATCGACGAACGGCACAAGTCAATTTTGTCGCCGGCGATTTGGGGTGACGGAAAGCCCGAGGGTGTGCGCAAACGCGCCGCGAAACAGCTCGCGCTCACGGCAAAAATGGCCCGCGCGTTCTTCGATGCCAAACCCGGAGCCAAAGCGGGTGCGCCCGCGGTCGTGAACGGCTTTACGGGTTCTTCCATCTGGCACTCCATC
>DAITQE010000104.1:0-8961 GCA_036833235.1 Opitutus sp. | reverse complement strand
CAGGCGCAGCGTTTATCATTTACAGACTTCCTGCGGGCGCGCCGCTCCCGTGGACGCATCTTTTTTTCCCGCGCGCGGCCTTCGACGAGGTACGCGCCGAAGGGAACTGGATTTTCGCCCGGAAAGGCGATGGCTACGCCGCGGTGTGGACGAGCACAACGGGCGTTTGGACGACAATCGGCACGTGGACCGATTGCGAAGTGAGGCTTTCCGCGCCGTGCAACGGTACGCTCGCGTTCGTCGGCGATCGCGAACTCGACGGCGAGTTTGGCGCGTTCGTCATGCGGGCAAAACAGCTCGCGCCGACCTGGGATCCCGAGAGCGCCACGCTTTCCGCGATTCTCCCGGATCAGGCCGAGCCGACGATTGTCGCGCACGACACCGGCGCGAGCCATGGCGGCCGGCAGCTTTCGACGCGTCACGCGCGTGTTACGACGCCATGGGGTTCGCTTCCACTCGGCCAACTGGCGTTCCAGCTCGCCCCGCCGCGCGGACACTTCGCTCTGGACCTTCGATCGATCGACGCCGCGCTGGAATCAAATGCGACGTCAGGAGGCTCAAACGCGGGGTGAGGGCACCTTGCCTGCATTGGTCGCGCTTCGCATGAAATCGATTTAACCCTCCGACTTTGTTTATGAAGAACTCCGCTGTCTTTGCCGTTTCGCTTCTGTTCTACGCCTCTGCAAGTCTGGCCCGCGCGGCCGACGGCGCCACGCCACCGGCGAACACGTCCCAGATCGACGACCAGGGACAAATCCATCTTAGGCGCGTCGTGCCTGTGCCCGCGACGATCAGTCCGGAGGCGCAGGCCAAACTGGCCCAGCCGCCGCCGTCCATTTTGTCGAGCGGAGTCAGCATTGCCGAGCAGCGCGCGAGGATGGACGCGCGACAGGTGAACGACGCTGCTGACTGCCTGAAAGTTTACCCGGCCAGGGTCTCCGAAGCGACGCTGGCGGGCGTGCCCGTGCGCATCGTGGAACCTGGCCAGTCCGCCACGGCAAAAAGCGATCGCGTGCTGCTGAATCTTCATGGCGGCGGGTTCCGAACAGACGCGGGTTCGCTGCTGGAGAGCATTCCCATTGCCAGTCTCACGCACACAAAAGTGGTGGCCATCCTTTATCGTCTCGCGCCGGAGAATCCCTTCCCGGCGGCTGTGGACGACGCAGTAGCAGTTTATCGCGAGCTGCTCAAAACCCACTCAGCGGGAAAAATTGGCATCTACGGTACTTCCGCGGGTGCGATCCTGACGGCGGAAACGGCCGTCAAAATCAGACAATTGGGTCTCCCCATGCCTGCGGTGCTCGGCATCTTTTCCGGCTGGGGCGATTTCAGCAAGGCGGGCGACTCGTTGGCGTTGTTTGGTCTCCAGGGCTTATCCGGGCCGCTGCTCCCGCGCGGCTCGGTCCCGTTGATACCGGATTATGTGGGCGGGACAGACGCGATGGATTCGGTGCTGTCGCCGATTTATGCAGATCTGCGCGGGATGCCGCCCACGCTGTTTCTGACGAGCACGCGAGATATGCTGCTGAGCGGAACGGTGATTTTGCACCAGGCGTTTCTCCGCGCGGGCAACGACGCGCGGCTCGTGGTCTTCGAGGCGCTCCCGCACGCATTCTGGTTGGATGTCCACTTACCGGAATCGCGCGCCGCAGACGAGACCATGGCGCGTTTTTTCGACTCGCATCTCGGAAACGAATAGAGCGCTCGCGTGGCCTCACCAGTGCGCCTAAAGGCGCACGGGAGAGCCGGGCCGGAGCCGAGGATATTTTGTGCTTTTCGTGGCCATTCAGTCCGCACGGTTTGTCGCGGCTACTTGAAGTAGCTGATCCAGAGGAGTCGCGCGAGGGTGAGCGTGACCATGGTCAGGAAAACCGGACGAATGAATCGCGCGCCGCGTGTCACGACGAGACCGGCGCCGACGCGCCCGCCCACGATCTGCCCCGTGGCCATCGCCAGGCCCGCGCCGAGATGAACCAGTCCCGCGGAAGCGAAGAGTGCGAGTGACGCGACGTTGCTCGTGGCGTTCATCACTTTTGTGATCGCCGTGGCCCGCGTGAAGTTTTGGCCGAGCAGCAGCACGAGCGCGATGGCCCAAAAGGATCCGGTGCCGGGACCAAAGAAGCCGTCGTAAAAACCAAGCCCAAGGCCGAACGCCACGAAAAACAGTGATGCGTTCATCTTTGGCGGATGCGCCTGCGTGCCGATCGCGGGACGAAGCAGTGTATAAACTAGAATTGCCGCGAGCAGCCACGGCACGACGTGGCGCAGGATTTCGCTATCGATCCGCTGGACGGTGAACGCGCCGAGAAGTGCGCCCAATAACGTCATCAGAATCCCAAGCCGGCAGGTACGAAGATCAACCGTACCGCGCTCAATGAAATGCCAGGAGGCCGAAACGCTTCCGAAGCTGGATTGAAATTTATTCGTACCGAGTGCGAGCGGGACGGACAGGCCAAGATTAAGTAACGCGGGCACCGTGATCAGTCCGCCACCGCCGGCGACCGCGTCAACCGCGCCGGCGATGAGGCCGACAAGAAACAGCACCAGATAATGCCAGAGGCTGAGATGCATTCCGGCCGAGAATCAAAGGATGCGCGCAAGAACGGAAGCCGGAAGAGATGATGAAATCGCATCCCGAGATGGTCAGAGTTAAGCCGTGGTTTTCGTCATGCCTTTTCAAGTACAGCGCTTCGCTCCGTTTAACGACGAAAGCAAGGGCAGGTTTGTTCCTTCGTGCCCGGATGGCGACTTTGCGGTCCGGAACGTCAAACCCCGTGCCGACGCATGGCCCTATCTGGGTCGGTCACTAGAACTCGAGCTGCCCCATGAACACACTCACTTACCTCCTTGGTTTTCGGTATAGCGCCAACTCGCGGGGCCTCCGCGAGCGCGCGGCGCGTCCTTTGATCCGGTTGCTTTTTCTCGTCGTCGCTGTGCTGTGGGCGACCGTTGCTCCGGCGCAGTCCGTCGGCACCGGCACGCTCGAGGGACACGTCCAAAATCAAGTGACAGGCGACTTCCTCAATAACGCCCGCGTTTCGGTAAAAGGATCGGCTCTCGTGGCCTTGACCGATGACAGCGGCTACTACCGCATCAATAATGTTCCGGCGGGCGAGGTCGCCTTGCGCGTATTCTTCACTGGCCTGGATGAAAAACAGGTCAATGTAACCGTGGTTCCAGGACAGACGGTCAGGACCGATGTCAAACTGACCAGCGTCGCTCGTTACGGTGCGCAGTCCGACACGGTGGTGCTCAACGCGTTCGTCGTTCAGTCAACCCGTGAGACCAACGCCCAGGCCATTGCAGTCAACGAACAGCGCATGGCTCTCGGCCAGAAGAGTGTTATTTCGGCTGACCAGTTCGGCACCATTCCCGATCGCAACCCGGGCGAATTAATGAAGTGGCTGCCCGGCGTCAGCGTGGAATATTTCGCCAACAACATCGTTGGGGTGAGCGTGCGCGGGCTCGACGCGGCGAACACGGAGATCAATTTCGATGGCCTGCCGATGGCCTCGGCTTCCACCGCCACGGCTTCGACTCCGGGCAGAAGCCGGAGCTTCGAAATGATGGGCGCGTCCGCAGCGGACATCGCCCGCGTCGAGGTGCGCAAGCTGCGGATTCCAGAGGACAGTTCCAACGCGCTCGGCGGGTCGATCAATCTTATCCGGCGGTCGGCATTCGAATACTCGAAATCGCGTCTGACGTATAACGCGTTGTTCACCTCTGACGCCGAGTCATTTTCGCTGAGCAACCGGGCAGGCATTCGGGACACGAAGGTGCAGGGCTGGCGGCCAAATTTTCTGCTGAGCTGGACCGATCCGGTGTCGGCGAAGTTCGGATACGCCATCACGCTCTCGCACAACGACGTCATGGCCCGCGTGCATTGGTCCGCCCCCTCCGTGAATTTCGGCACCGCTGCCCAGGCTCAGACCGCCAAGGCTCGGCTCGACGCCGGCCTGCCGCTTACCACGGTGAGCGCATACAACCCGCTGGTCACCCAGGATCTGCTGCACGACAATCCCAAGCAGGACATTACGGATGCCGCCTCGATCAAACTCGACTGGCGGCCCACGCCCGACCTGAAGTTTTCCTACACGCTGGTCGGAAGCCGGTATCAGGAGAGGACGGGCGATGAACTTCGGTTTACGTGGAATACGGGGGCGCAGACTAATACCAATTTGGATTCGCCCCTAGGCACACCAGGGACCAACGGTGAACACGCCGTTTACGGCAATCTGGGGACCGGCGCGATCCGCTACGACATGCGCGAAGCCTGGCGCAACGGGATCAAGCCGGTCATCGCCAATGTGCTCGAGTCGGAGTGGCGGCACGGCGATTGGACGGCGAGCGCCCGCGGCACGATTTCCCAATCGAAACACACGTTCAAGGATACGGACGACGGTTTCTTCCAAAGTACGACGTTCAACGGGAGCACGCTGCCGAACACCGGGATCGGCGTCGGGACGGCCAATCCACGGCGGATCACGGTCGATCTGCTCGATCGAGACTTCAAGTTTGCGCACGACATCAAATCCTATGCGTTCACCACTGGAGACACGACACTCGGCCCGGCGGTTGACTGGCAGGATTTGAACAACATGTACATCGGCGGCGCCGTTTCGCGGCCGGCGAAAACGACCGAGACGGTCGGCGCACTGCGGCTCTGGTTGAAGCGGGATTTCAATTTCGCCAACCCGCTCTCGATTCGCGTGGGTTTTGATTACGATGAGACCTACCGCAACGTGCAGAGCTACGAGGCGAAGTTGTGGACCTTCGTCGGCGCCGACCATGTCGCCGGGACTGCGGACGATACGGCCGCCCAGATCAAAGCCGTGAACGTGGAGCCCGCGCGGGACAGCTACTACGGTTCCCCGGCCGTGCCACGCATCAGCTTGCGGCGGCTTTACGATCTCTACACCGCGCATCCGGACTGGTTCCAATATCGCGCCGCCGAATCCTACCGTTTCTCCACGGTCGAACCCTATGAGGTGGACGAAAAAAGGTTCGCGGGCTACGTGCAATTTTCCGGTGCATTTCTTCAAAATCGGCTCACCTACATCGGCGGCGTGCGCTTCGAGAAGACAAAGGATTGGGGCATCGCCAACCTGGATCGCGGCTCGGCGTATGTCGCTGGCATTACCGATCCGCTGCAAGCCGCGATGGCTCGCTACGTCCGCAAAGGCACGACCGGCCGCAGTTCGGGTAGTAACTATTTTCCGAGCTTCGAGGCCAATTATAATCTCACGGAGCACCTCATCCTTCGTGCCGGCTACTCGAAGACGCAGGCGTCGAATCGCTTCGAACGCTCTGTAATCCCCAGTTCGACGTTCAACTTCGCGCCAGTGACGAACGGACCTTTTTCCGGGATCGCGCTCGGGACGGTCAACCGTCCGAATCTCCTGCTTAGGCCTTGGACGGCGGACAATTACGAAGCCCACCTCGAATACTACACGGCTCAAGGCGGCGTCTTCAGTATCGGGGGATTTCTCAAGGACATTCAAAATGTTCAGGTGAAAAATACCATTCTGCTGGATACGCCCGAGGCGCTCGCGCTGCTGGATCTCGATCCTTCGTTCATCAACTTCCAAGCCACCACGTGGGTCAACCAGGGGATCGGCCGGATTAGCGGCGCCGAGTTCGAGATGCGGCAGCCACTGGACGTGTGGTTGCCGGGTCTCCTGCGCGGGTTCCAGCTTATCGGCAGTTACAACTACAACCATCTCTCGAAGTTCGATTATCTCTCATCCGGCACGGGCAATTCCGGCACGGATTTCCAAAATTTCTACGAGACTCAAGTCAAAGGCTCACTCGGCTATCACCGTGGAAAACTGGGCGCCAACGTCGGTTTCATCCGGAACGGACGGGTCTATCGTCAGAAGGATGGCATTCTCAATGCCGGCGTCGTCGCGATTGCAGGCGATCGATTTTACCCGCCCTACACGACCGTGGATTTCAGTATCGAGTATGCGATTACGCGGTGGGCCAAGGTCTTTGTCTCCGGCCGCAATATCACGAATGCGCAAAAAATCCGCTACCGGGTCGTCGATGGAGCACCGGCGTGGAGCAACTTCCAAATCGCCAACAATCTCGGCGTGACCTACACGGCCGGCGTGACGGGCAGCTTCTAACACTCCTTTGTAAGCCTCGCATTTCTTTCTTTGGGGTCTGCTGATTTGTGGGCGGAGTGCCCTCACCCCGCATCCCGTCGAGCGACGAACGGGCTGAGGGCACCCCGCCCACAGAATAACTTGGCAGCGTGATGTACCGAGCAATACAGATGCCTCTCTTATGATTTACTCTCACCGATCCCGCCAATTGCGGCCGCGCTTTTTCGGCCGGCTCACTGGCCTGGGTTTAACCTTGTCGTCGATGGCGTTCGCGCAAACCGCCGCACCGGCGGCCGACACGGGGGACAACCACGCGGAACAGTCCTTGATCAAACTCGATCCACCCGAGCGCGTAGCTGAACGGCTGGCGTGGTGGAGCGACGCGCGCTTTGGAATGTTTATCCACTGGGGACTCTATTCCCAGTGGGGCAGCCACTATCCGGGTGCTGACGGAAAGCTGCTGAACGGAAAATCCGAGCACATGATGCGGCACCTGCGCCTGCCATTCGCACTTTATTCCACGATCGCCGAGGTATTCAACCCGACCGAGTTCGACGCCGACGAGTGGGTGGCCGCAGCCAAAAACGCGGGGATGAAATACGTGGTCATCACGTCGAAGCACCACGACGGCTTCGCCATGTTCAAGAGTCCCTCGAATTCCTACAACATCGTCGATCGCGGGCCGTTCAAACGCGACGTGGTCAAGGAACTCGCCGACGCCTGCCGCAAACAAGGGCTGAAGTTCGGCGTTTATTATTCACTCGGCCGGGATTGGGCGGATCCCGATGTCCCATCCTCCGTGAAAGCAGATGGACACCGCCGCAGTAATGACTGGGATTTTCCCGACGAGGAAAAGAAAGACTTTGCCAAATATTTCGAACGAAAAGTCAAACCCCAGGTTCGTGAACTCCTCACGCAGTATGGGCCGATTTCACTGATGTGGTTCGACACGCCCGAGAAAATCACCCGAGCGGAGAGCGAAGAGCTCATGAAGCTCATCCACAACTTGCAGCCCGACTGCATCGTCAACCAGCGCGTCGGCAACCGGCTGGGCGATTACCGGGTCGCTGAGCAAAACGTACCCGCTGCCGGCTATTCCGATCCTTGGGAAACCTGCATGACGCTGAACAAGCATTGGGGCTATTACCTCGGCGATGAAGCATGGAAATCCACTGAAACCGTCATCCGCACGCTCATCGATATCGTGAGCAAGGGCGGCAATTTCCTGCTCAACGTGGGCCCGACGGGCCAAGGTGTCATTCCCGCGCCATCGATCGCGCGCTTGAGCGACGTCGGTCGCTGGCTAAGAGCCAACGGCGAGTCGATCTACGGCACCCGGGCCAGTCCGCTCGGCAAACTCCCCTGGGGCCGCTGCACCCAAAAAGTTAGCGCCACAGGAGCGACCCTCTATCTCCACGTGTTCGAATGGCCGGCCGATGGAAAGCTGACCGTGGCGGGAGTCAGGGGCCGCGTGGTCGCCGCAAGAATGCTCGTCGGTGGTCAGACGCTGGATACGTCAACTGGCGCCGACGGTGTTATCATCGCGCTACCCGCCGCCGCGCCGGATCGGATTTCCTCGACGATCGTGCTGGAGGTCGCAGGAAAATAAACATGACGCCAACGAGTATGAGAGGGGCTCTCCACTTGTGAACAGATCAAGTTTCCCAAACCAAATTCAACCACAGATGAACACCGATAAACACAGATTCCGAACGGGACTCATCGGTGTCCATCCGTGTTCATCCGTGGTTAAAAAGGTCTGAGGCTGCGCCTCGCTGGGGATTATTTGGGCTAAACTAAACCGGATTCGTGGTGGCAAGACGAGCCGGGGCAATCCGTGCCAACGATCGATCGTGCAGCCGCGACATTACGGCGAGCGCGCAAATCGCACCGATCAGAGCGAAAGCCATGTCGGTTTGCGTGTCCCACGGATCGCCTTGCGTGCCGAGAAAATCCTCCGCCGCGGCGCCCGTCGAAACGGCGGTGAGCCACTCGATCAGTTCATAGCAGGCGCTGAACGCCAGGCAGACGCTCACCACCAGGAATGGCAGCCAGCGACTCGGCTTGCCACGCGTGCGCCCCGGCGTTGGTCCGAGCGGTGAGCTTCGCAGCAGGATCTCTCGTGTTAGGATCGCGGGTACGAAGCCTTGGGTGAAGTGACCGAGCTTGTCGTAATTATTGCGCGTCCAGCCGAACGCGTGCATGGCCCAATCGCCGAGTGGCACGCGCGCATAGGTGTAGTGACCGCCGACAATCAGCACCACGCATCGGTGTCCGGCATTCGAATCTCGCGTAGATGTTGGTAAAGTCGTGAAGGACGGAAGAGACGTGCGTGAGGCGATCGCCGAGGTCGGGGTCGCGGCGAACAAAACAAATCCCATGCGCTAATCTCCGCCATTGGCCGGGAGAGAGCTTGAGGTTAAAAAATTCGGGACCTCCCCAGCATGCCTAAACTGGATGTCGCGCGGCTCTCTTGGCGCGATTCGGCGGATGACTAAGGTGATTCGATCCTTTGAGAGCGCCCGGTTCCAGCTGCGCCAGGACGACCATTTGGAGGCCGGTTTTTCTCGGAGAGAACGCTCGTGTTGGGCTTCATGTATCTATAGAGTGGTGACCATGGAATTGAACTTTGCCAAGCTACTGGTGGACGAGACATTTTTTGAGCCGGCGCTGCGGCTCCTGCGGGACTATTGTCGCCACCGACGAGACACCTCGCAGCTAAGTGACGAGCAGTTTTTGCGCGGCGGCCTCCAGCGCGTACTTGGGCGGTGCGATTCCGGCCGTGACTTCCTGCAGATTCGCCAGGATCGCGGCGAAGCGCTCGCTCGTTCGACTTGGTTTGACGCGCTCCATT
>DAITQE010000103.1:0-8967 GCA_036833235.1 Opitutus sp. | reverse complement strand
GCTCGATCGCGAGTTCGCGTACGAGGTGATTGGCCGCGGCTTTCGAGGTGTCGTAAGCAAGCGAACCTTTTTTCGCGACGACGGCATTCGCAGATGTCGTCAGCACGAGATTACCTCGGAGGCCCTGGTCTTTCCACGTCTTCGCGGCTTCGTCGCCGACGAGATAACTGCCGGTGACGTTGATGTTGAATGTGAGTGCCCATTTGTCGTCGGGAATGTGACCGCTGGTGTCGCTCGGCACGAAAACGCCGGCTGTGACTGCGATGGAATCAAAGCCGCCATACGCAATCGCAACCTCATCGAGCATGCGACGAATCGAAGCACGGTCGGTGATATTGGCTGCGAGTCCGATGGCGGGTCCGCAGTTGGAGATGCCCGTACCTGCGACGCCGATACCGACGCCATATTTGTCGGTGATCTCTTTAGCCGTCGATTGCGCGGCGCCTTCCATGACATCGACGCAGACGATGTGTGCGCCCTCTTTCACCAGACGATGGGCGGTTTCCTTGCCGATGCCGGAACCGGCGCCAATGACGACCACGATCTGGCGGGCGAGCTCTTTCTCCGCGGGCATGCGCTTGAGCTTCGCTTCCTCGAGCAGCCAATACTCGATATCGAAGGCCTCCTGCTGAGGAAGGGCGATATACTGGTCGATCGCTTCGGCCCCGCGCATGACTTCAACGGCGCAGTTGTAGAATTCAGCGGTCACGCGGGATTCCGATTTGTCCTTGCCCCAGGCGACCATGCCGAGGCCCGGAATGAGCACGACGGTCGGGCTCGGGTCGCGCATCGCGGGCGAGTTGGCGTGTTTCGATTTCGCGTAATAGGTCGCGTAGTCTTTGCGATATTGCGTGAGGCCGAGGGAAAGCTTGCCCTTGAGCGCGGCGAGATCCTCGGTGAGCGGATTCCAATCGACATAGAGGGGCTTGATTTTCGTGCGGAGAAAATGATCGGGACATGAGGTGCCGAGCTCAGCGAGACGCGCGGCATCGTGCGAGTTGACGAAGCGAAGGATTTTGGCGTCGTCCTGCACGGTGCCGATGAAGCGCTTCTCCTTCGAGATCTGGCCGCGGAGCCACGGAAGGATAGCGGCGAAGGTGGCGTGACGTTTGGTATCGTCGAGCGTCTGATATTTCTGACCGCCGAACGCCTTGCCGTCGCCGCCCTTGGCGGCGTATTTGGATTCGATGTACGCGGACGCCTTCTCGATGAAATTAAGAGTGTCGGTGTAACACTGCTTGTCGTCGTCAGCCCAGGAGATGAAGCCGTGCTGGCCCATCATGATCGCGCGAACCTTTGGGTTCTTCCTGGCGATCTCCTGCATGGCGAGCCCGAGTTCAAAGCCGGGTCGCATCCACGGCACGTAGGCCATTTCGCCGTTGAAGATTTCCCTCGTGAGTTTTTCGCAGTTGGCCGAAGCCGCGATCGCGATGATCGCGTTGGGATGCATGTGATCGACGTGCTTGCCGGACAGGAAGGAGTGCAGCGTCGTGTCGATCGAGGAGGCGCGGGGGTTCAGGTTGAACGTCGCGTGTGAGAACATGCCGACCATGTCGTCCTCGGCTTGCGCCTTCAGGCCTTTGTCGGGACGGGCGGCGTAGAGTTTTTGCAGATCGATCAGCTTCTGTTGATAGAGCGACGAAAAATTCTCGCGCGTGCTGGTACGCAGATCGCCACCGGAGCCTTTAACCCAGAGAACCTCGACGGGCTGGCCGGTCAGCGGGTCTGTTTCGGTGATTTTGGAGGACGTATTGCCGCCGCCGGTGTTGGTGATGCGTTGATCGCTGCCGAGCAGATTGGAGCGATAGACGAGGCGGCTGACGGGATCGAGCGACGCGGCTTTCGCGTCGTCCCAGAGGAAGTTAACGTGGCGGTAGGAGGACATGGATGTGGAAAGGATGGATCGAACGATTCACAGCGGGGGCTGTGTGAGGGGACTAGCGTTGGAGTTATATGATTGGCATCAATCATAAAAACGTGGATGAGAATGGGCGGTAAAGGGCGAATTGCTTAGGTCAGGCGATCCAGGCGTCGGATCGCTGTCAGCATGACGACCACGCCGGCAATCACGACCCACGAGATGCTCTCGAGCGAAAATTGCGCCAACGTGCCAGCGGCGGCGGGCAATGCGCCCGCGCCGATACTCCCCGCGCCCGACTGACGGCCGATGACGGTTTGCACGGCGTCGGGTGCGAAACGCTGCGGGACCTCGTGCATCAAGCACGGATAAATTGGGGCGAAACCAAGCCCAAGTAGAACCAGAGCAAGGCCGGCGAGCGGAGCGGTGAAAGCAAACGCGAACGCGATCGCACCGAGAATCGCCAACGCCGTGCCAAAGGCCACGAGGCGACGATTGCCCCAACGCTCGACGACAAACCCGACCAAGATGCGGCCACCGGTGATGGAACCGTAGAACGCGGCGACGCAGACGGCAGCGTGTTCCAACGATATTCCGCGCGACACCACGAGGATCGAACCGGCCCAGAGACCGGTCGTGGTTTCCACGGCGACGTATAGTCCGAAAATGGTCACGGACAGCCAGCCAGCGGGAGAGTTCGCCAGCATAATCGGAACGCGCCGCGCGCGATGGGTGCAGTCGGCGACTCGTTTTCGCTCAGGTACGCGTTTCCAAAGCGGTAGCGTCAGCAGGAACAGGATCGCGAGAAAAAGCTGCACGCAGGCGAGTGTGAAAAAGCCGCCCCGCCAACCCGCGCCGATGGTTATGGCGCGTCCCATTACGAGCGGACCACAGCTGGCGCCGATGCCCCAGCACGCATGCAGCCAGTTCATGTGGCGGCCACTGTAATGGCGGGCAACAAAGCCGTTGGCGCCGGCGTCGACGGCCCCCGCGCCAAGTCCCAGGGGAATGGCGGCAACGAGCAACCACGCCAGATTTTGCGCGTGAGCAATGATCATCAGGCCGCTCGCCGTGAGAAAACAACTGCCGAACACGACTGGACCCGTGGAGAATCGCGCAACGACGCCGCCGCTGGAAAAGCCAGATGTTGCCGCGAGAATCGTGACCACGATCATGATCGCGCCCGCCATGCCGATCGGCAAACCGAGGCTGGTGTGCATCTCGGGCCAAGCGATGCCAAGCGTCCCGTCGGGGAGACCAAGGCTGATGTAACCGAGGTAGATGATTACGAGTAGAAACAGCGACGCGCGTGCCGGGCTCACGATCGAATAGGAGCAGGGCGACGATCAGAGGCAACGTTCGGCGTCAGACCGTCCTCTGGTTTTTGCGTCTTTTCGTGATCCGTGATGCACACCCTCGGCTCGCAGGGTGCGGCCCTCGATCCACGTGCCCTCGATCAAATGTGTGACCGGGTGCGCCGGCAGGCCGCTCGCATTCGTATAGAGCTGATTGGCGATGAGCTCGAGGGCGCCGGCGCCGACCACTTCCCAGAGCTGATCGATTCCGGTGACGTTGGCCGCTTTCAAGTGCGTCGGCAGATCAAGGTGAACGAACGCGAGATCACGCGGCGCGCGCAACCCGAGTTCAGTGAGCAGTTCGAAGACACCAGGCAACGCATTGACGATTGCATCGGGGCGCGTCTCCGCGAGCCACCGCTCGAGCTCGCCGCGCCGCGCGTCGGCTTCGAACACGAGCGGCGCAACGCGGGCACGGGCCGACAGCCGATGCTGGTTGAAACGGTACGCGGCGCCCCAGAGCGAATTCACGCGCTCCTCGAAATCCTTCGAAGTGACGTATCCGATACGCTTGTAGCCGCGTGAAATAAGTTCGTCCATCGCCCGGTACATGCCGCGGAAATGCGCGTGACATGACCGGGAAATGGCCGGCGCATGCAAACTGTAACCGATGGTCGCGAGCGCGAAGTCATCCCACGGAAAATCGATGGGCTCGTTCTGATTTTGCAGCGGGCCGATCAGGAGACCGTGAATCCCGCGGGCTTTGAGAATTTGCGCGGCCCGGGCCGGCGTCATGCCGGGTTCGTGCAGCCAGAAATTTTCCACGCGAAATCCCAACTCACCGGCGCGTTGCGTTGCTCCGCGAAACTGGCCGGTTTTCGTGTTGCAGGTTTGCCACGCGCGTTTCGGCCACCAGGTGTTGAGGTAAGCGATGGCATTGTAGTCGCCGAGCGATTTGCGGGTGCGCACCTGCGAATAGACCGCGGCGATCAGCGGGTTGAATCGATAACCACGACTGGCTGCGAATTCCCGCAAGCGGTCTCGGGTAGCGGTCGATACCTCAGGAACGCCGCGGAGCGCGAATGACATCGTCGCCACGCTTACTCCGGCTTCTGCGGCCAAACTGCGCAACGTCGGGCGGTGGGGTGTAGCCATCGGCTAAACTGTTAAGTTACGGAAAACTCGCGCGCAACCCAGATTCAGTCACAAACGCGTCACCCACCAGGCACTGATTGCCAGGCAGTCCCGCCCCCGCGGTCCGAAACCACCCCCAAAAACCATGACACTACGTTACCTCAGATTGTCCGTATTCGCGGCGTTGGCCGCTTCCGCTTCGCTCGTTGCCCAGACTCCCGCTCCCACCGATTCCACCGAGAACACTGACGCCTCCAAGGACGAAATCATCCAGTTGCCAACGTTCTCGGTCAGTTCGGAAAAGGACACCGGCTACGTGGGCAAGTCGGCATTGAGCTCGACGCGCATCGCGGTCGATATATCCGAGCTGCCCCAGTCGGTGAAGGTGCTCAACAACTCCTTCATCAAAGCCACTAACGCGTTCAACATGCCCGACATTTTGAACTACACGGGCGGCGCGCAAAACGGCTCACTCAATTGGACGGCCGGTCGCCTCGCCATCCGCGGGTTTTCCGGCGACGGCGACTATATGGACAGCTTTGCTCCTCCTTCTCAGACGGTCATTGATCCAATCATGTATGACCGCTTCGAAGTGATCAAAGGTCCCTCGACCATCTTTCTCGCGGCGGACGGCTCGCCGGGCGGCCTGGTCAACAAGATCACGAAGAACCCCCTGTCTCAACGCTCAACCACGCTCAGCGTGCAGACGGGCCTCTACGATGCGAATCACGTGGGACTCGATGCGACCGGTCCGCTCACCAGCAACGGGAAGCTGCTCTATCGGTTTGTGGCCGGATCGACGTATTCGGACGGATACTACGACAGCACTTACATGCACCGGAACATTTTCTTCCCCGCCGTCAGCTATCAGTTCACCCCGGATACGAAGGTGGAAATCAAGGCGTTGTTTGTGAATACGGCTTGGCCCTCCTACAACGGCCTCATGCTCGATCCTCGGACGATGAAAATTTGGGACGTGCCCTACACTCGCTCCTCGTCGGAGGACTCGCCCTACAACTGGCGCCACGACAATATGAACCGCGTCTGGCTGAACTTTACCTCGCGCCTGAACGATTACGTCGTGTTGCGGATCGCGGCGATGAACGCGTACAGTCGCTCCGATCGCCAGGAGTCTTTGGCCAACACCTGGGATGACGGCGGCCGCGCGTGGAACGCCGCGACGAGTCCCACCACCTACACGGGCGGCGCTTATCCGCGTACAACGACCGCGGACAATCAGGTGAGCCGTTACCGCGACCTCCAGAGCGATCTTAATTTCAATTTCAAAACCGGACCGGCGAATCACAGCCTGCTGATCGGCGGAGAACTGCGCGACAATCCGAACAGCACCGAAGTTTACGCCGGCACCTCTTCGCCCTGGAATCCCTTCGTCAAGACCGCGCCCACGGTCACGGTCGACTGGACCACGCCGACCTCTTTCAACGAAAACATCAGCACGCTGGCTCGCGTTTATCTGGCAGAGACCATGAAGCTCTTCAAAGACCGCCTCGTGCTCAACTATGGCATCACCCGCACCCGAGCCAGCGCTGGCACGACCAACCGCCTCACTCGAGTCGTCACCACGCCCGAATTCGTCGTCGACAAAAATCTCAAGCAGTATGGTGCCGTCTACAAGATCGTGAAAGGCGTGAATCTCTTCTACGGTTACAACGAGAACTACGCGCTCAACGGTGTTGGCACCGTCAACGGCGTCGCCGGCACCCCGCTCCCGCCGAAGCAGGGCAAGCAGTCGGAAATCGGCCTGAAGACCGAGTTCCTCAACAAGCGCCTCTCGGTGAATGTGTCCTACTTCGACGTGCAGCAGCAAAACAACACGGTCCCGTCCTCGCCCTTCAATCCCGCCAACCCGAACGTACTCATCCCAGGCGTCATCTCACGCGGCTTCGACGGCGATGTTTCGTTCCAGGTCAATCGCAGTTTCTACCTGATGGGCTCATTCTCGCTGTTCAAGGCCAAGTCCGTCCTGGGGCCCGCCGCCGCTTCATTCATCCAGCCCTACACGGGCACAATCATCACGGGCTCGATCCCCGTGGACAATATTTCCGAAAATAGTTGGAGCCTGATCGGCCTTTACCACTTCACGGATGGCCCTCTCAAAAAGTTCAACGTTAGCCTCGGTGCCAACTATCTCGACAAACGCGCTATCACCGACAACGCCAACCAAGTCTGGTTTGGGTATGTGCCCGGCCGCGTGCTCGTGAATGCGACTGCCTCCTACCGCTGGAGCCGCCACATCACCTATTCGCTCAACATCGATAATCTGCTGAACAAAAAATATATCTACTCGGTGCGAAGCGTGAACGTCATCGTCCCCGGCACCTCGACAAACGTGAAATTCAGCGTGGATTACACGTTCTGAACGAGAGCTCCGCTTTCGAACTCACGAATTTCGTTCGCCGACGTCGGCGGGGTGCGCGCACCCCGCTTACGAAGAACTCGTCACGTCATAAGCATCCGCGGTCAGTCGCACAGTCATGAACGCCGCCACCGGACAAATCTTCCGCCCTCACTCGCTCACGGTGCCGGACTACCTCGCGCTCGCGGTGTACTTCGCCATCAATCTCGGGATTGGCTGGTGGTGCCGGAAGCGCAGCCGACGCACGTCGACGAGCTTCTTTCTCGGCAATGGACGCGTGGCGTGGTGGGCAGCGGCGGTGAGCTTCTTCGCGACGAGCGTGAGCAGCATCAGCTTCATGGCGTTGCCGGCGAAGTCGTTTCAAGGTGATTGGCTCGCGGTCGGGTCCGCGCCCGCGCAGTCGCTCGCCGGCATGGTCACGGGGTTCGTGTTCGTCGGCATTTTCCGGCGACTCAACATGACCACGGTGTTCGACTACCTCGAGCGGCGCTTCGACCGGCGCGTGCGCTACTTCGGTGCGGGTCTCGCGATCATCCTCAAGGTCATCGGCCGGATGAGCATCGTGATGCTCTTGCCCGCGCTCGCGCTCGCCACCGTCACCGGGCTCAACGTCTACGTCAGCATCCTCCTCATGGGCGTGATCACGACGATCTACGCGATGGAGGGCGGCTTCGAGGCGGTGATCTGGACCGACGTGCTTCAGACCGTCGTGACGGTGGGCGGCGTGTCGATCGCGATCTACCAGATCACGGCCGGCGTGCCGGGCGGCTTCGGCGGTATTGTGCGCACGGCTACGGACGCGGGCAAATTTCACGCGGTGTCGTGGGACTTCGATCTCACGCAACCGACGGTTTGGGTCTTCATCGGCATGTTTCTCGCGACCTTGTTTTTCCAAATCAGCGATCAGCCGCTTATGCAGCGCATGCTGGCGACCGCCGACGAACGCGACGCGAAGCGCACGGTCACGATCGGTAATTTCATCGGCCTGCTCAGCGGCTTCGTGTTTTTCTTCGTCGGCACGGCGCTCTGGACGTTCTATCGCGCCCATCCCGAGCGACTCGCCAACACGCTCTCAGGCGACACGATTTTTCCCTACTTCATCGTCAACGAGCTGCCGCACGGCGTCGTCGGCCTGATCATCGCGGGGCTCTTCGCGGCGGCGATGGGGGCGCTGTCGAGTCTGCTCAACAGCAGCGCGACCGTGATCGTGAGCGATTTCTACGGCACGCTGCGCCCGAACCAATCCACCGAGACGCGCACGCGCCTCGCGTGGTGGATCACGCTCATCTGCGGCGTGGTTGCGACCGCCACCGCGCTGCTGCTCGCGTGGCGTAACGTGCCTTCGCTGTGGGACGAGTTCCTTCTCCTCGCGGCGCTGCTCGGTGGCGGATTTCCCGGGGTGTTCGCGCTCGGTCTCCTTTCGCGCCGCGCCAACGGCCCCGGCGTCTGCATCGGCGCGGTCGCCGGCATCGGGTTCACCTGGTGGGTGCAGACGTTCACTGCGACGTCGGTTTTCTTCCAGACGTTTCTCGCCATCGCCTGCACGATGCTCGTCGGCTACCTGGCGAGTTTGTTTTTCGCCGCGCGCGTGCCGGCGAAAAATCTCCGCGGCCTGACGGTTTGGGATCTCGCTCAACCCGATGCGTCCGTGGTGCCGGCCAAGGAGCCGCAGCTCTCTTCATGAATGCTCGCTACGATGGCATGACTTACGCCCCGCAGGGCAAACCGCGCCCGGTGGTAAAGCCCGGCGAATTCAGTTTCGCCGCGGTGCATCTCGATCACGGCCACATCTACGGCCAGTGCAACGGCCTTATCGAGGCGGGCGCGCAACTCAGGTGGGTTTACGATCCCGATCCGTCGCGCGTCGCGACGTTTCAGGCGAAATATCCCGGTGTGCGCGTCGCGCGATCGCTCGACGAAGTGCTGCTCGATCCCGAGGTGAAACTTGTCGCCGCCGCCGCGATTCCGAATGAACGCGGCCCGCTCGGCTGTCGCGTGATGCGCGCCGGCAAGGATTACTTCACCGACAAAACGCCGTTCACTTCGCTTGAACAACTCGCCGAGGCGCGCGCCACCGTCGCAGCGACCGGACGCAAATACATGGTTTATTACTGCGAACGCCTTCACGTGGAGAGCGCGATTGTCGCTGGCGAGCTCGTGCACGGCGGCGCGATCGGTCGTGTACTCCAGGTAATCTGTCTCGCGCCGCACCGGTTGAGCAAGGCGAGTCGCCCTGACTGGTTTTTCGAACGCGCGCGTTACGGCGGCATTCTCTGCGACATCGGCTCACACCAGATCGAGCC
>DAITQE010000102.1:0-8975 GCA_036833235.1 Opitutus sp. | reverse complement strand
GGGGCCGAGCGCTTCGGTCTGCCACTCGGCTCCGTCTGGAATGCTCGGAACGAACGTGGGTTCACCGCCCATGGTAAGTGAGACGCCGCTGCGTGTAAGCGAGGATTCAACGGCGTCTCCGAACGCGCGCACGTTTTTCCAGACCGCGTCGGTGTAAGGGCTGATCATGACGGAGGGGTTGCAATGCGGAGCAGATATTTCAAAGAACAGCGTCTGACGGATAACCTCGGTTTTATCCACTTGCCTACGCTCGCAGCCACGAGATAGCTGGAAGCGTGAGCGAATGGATCGTCGAAAGTGAACAGCATTGGGGCTACGATCGATCGAGGGTAACTTGGGTGTACAGATTTGTGGATACGTTTCCTGCGCCGTAAAACGTGCCCTGAACGGGATTCACGCTCTCGCCAATCGCAGAGTCGGCGACGGGAACCCAGCGGTCGTCGCAAAAAATTCCCCGAGTGGGGTCGATGCCGCGCCAGCCGGCTCCCGGCAAATAAATCTCCGCCCACGCGTGCATGTCGGGCGGCAGGGGATTCGCTGTGCCGGGCAGCGGCGGCTCGTAGAGATAACCGCTCACGAAACGGGCGGCGAGGCCGAGCGTACGGCAGAGAGCGATGAAGAAAACGGCATAGTCGCGACAAGAGCCACCGCCGCAGGAAAGAGTTGCAGCGGGAGTTTGGATACCAGGTTCCTGGCGGACCCGATAGCCCAGCGACTGATTAACCGCGGTGTTGAGCGCACCGAGAAACGGCACTGTTTCATGGGGCAGTGACGGGAGATGAGCGCCGAGCCAGGTGCGTAAATCCACCTCGTTGCTACCCAATGGCGGCGTCAAAAACGGCGAGAGGACATACCGTTCGGGATCGTTGTACGTGAAAGGGAACTGGAGCGCTGATGGGGCCAGAAAAAAGTCGAACGGATTCGAATCGAGGGTTTCGACGAGTGATTCGGAACGAAATTCCAGCGTGGCCGCCGAGGTTTCGGCCGCGAAGTAGGCCCATTCGAGGGCGTTGCCTTCAGCATCGTTCGTGGCGACGCGACGAGCGGCGGGCGAAACGGTGAGATCGAACCGGTGAAGGTGTTGGCGCGGTGATTCTCGCGGACGAAGATAGATTGCGTGAGGCGCGAAACCGACGGGCTGCGAGTATTCGTAGCGCGTGAGATGAATAATGCGGAGAAACATGCCCGTCGATAGACAAGCCGCTTGCGTGCCGTCGGCGAAAAAATCGTCTGGTCACGAGTATGTTTCGCCGAAGATCAAGCGGGAGGTTGCGCGCTCGCCGCGCAACGTTTTCGCCCGTGAGGGCAAAACCCAACCGTTGCGCGGCGAGCGCGCAACCTACAGGACGCGGCTTTTCTCAGGGCGAGCTCCTAGCGGACCGTCACGCGCGCGATTTTCTTTCGGACCGAAACTTTAACCTTGAGCCAACGGGTGGGCGCGCCGCGATAGGTGCCGTTGACCGGACGGATGTCGCCGTAGTCACGGCCGACAGCAATCTTGACGTAACGTTCGTCGACGGGACGGTCGTGCGTCGGATCATACGCGGCCCAACCGTATCCGGGAATGTATGCTTCGACCCAGGCGTGCGAGGCTTCGATTTCGCGCGGCCGGCGAGTGTCGTTGAAAAAATAGCCGCTGACATAGCGCGCGGGGATGCCGACGCTGCGGCACAGGCCGAGATGGACGTGGGCGAAATCCTGGCAGACGCCAGTGCGGAGCTTGAGCGCTTCGGTGGCGCGGGTGTTCACGCCGGTGGTTTTCGGCATGTAGGTGAACGTCCGGCGAACGTGTTCGCCAAGCCGCCGCACATCGCTCCAGACATCGGCGCGCCCACTGGCAAGGGCGTCTTGCGCCTCGCGCCAGAGTTCCACCTCGAGTGGAACGTAATGGGAGGTGCTGTAGAATTCGGCAACCATCTCACGCTCGGGCGAGCGTTCGAGTTCAGTTACCGACACGACGGGAATGGCCGGTCGATCGGCCAGCGGAGTCGTTTCGACGACCGAGGCGGCTTCGATGACGAGCTTCGTGTGATGCTCGGCGACATCGAAATAGTGGACGGTGTTACCGTAAAAATCGGCATAGGAGCGCGTCGACGCACTGGGTGACAGCCGAAGGTCGAAGCTGCGACACTGTTGCGTCGCATCACTTACCGGATACAGGCGCACCTCGTTGAAACTGTCTTGCACGGGGCCGGCATAAACAAAGGTGGTGCGGTGGATGAGATGCAGCAGCATGACAGCGAAACAAGATCCGCACGGCGATCGGTGCGGCTACAAGGAAACAGTGTGCGCGAAGGTTACTGTTGTTGCTGCTGTTGTTGATCGTCGACGTCGGCTTCTGCGCGATAAAACATGGTTGTTTGAACCACTTCGTCACCGATGCGATCAAGTGAATCCTGCAATTCGACGAGAAATTCGTGGAGGCCCTGCTGCAAAATATTCTCGATCGTGAGCGATTGCAGACCGCTCAGAAGCCGGCGGGAGGTGCGGGCCGCATTGGTTCGAGCGCGAGGTCCGTTTTCACACAGAATCCGGCGAAGCAACTCGTCGACCTGGGCTACGCAGTAGTGGATCGAACGCGGAAAGGAGTCGGAGAAAATCAGGAATTCAGCGACTTTCCAGGAAAGGATTTCGCGCACGTAAAAGCGGCGGTACGCTTCGAGAGCGCTGGCGGAACGGAGAACGGCCTGCCATTGGGCGGTGTCCACGGCGCCCCCGACGTCGGCGGCGCTGGGAAGCAGGATATGATATTTAACATCGAGAATGCGCGCGGTCATCTCGGAGCGCTCGATAAACTTCCCGAACTGGATGAATTCCCAGCCCTCGCTCCGCGGAAATGTGGAATCGGTGAGACCTTGGAAAAGATGCGAGTAGCGTTTGATGTGATCGAAAAATTCCTGCGGACCTGCGGCCCAAACTTCGGCGGTGTTGCGCGCTTTGAGAAAGAGAAAGAGCTCATTGATGGTTTCCCACATTTCCACCGAAATCTGGTCGCGGATCATGCGGGCGTTTTCGCGCGCGGCGTAAACGCAGGCGAGAATCGAACTGGGGTTGCGCAGATCGAAGGCGAAAAAGGAGGTGACGTTATGGTCGTCGGCGACCTTGTAGTGGCTTTCGAACAGTTTCTCGCAACCGGAACTCGAGATGATCGAACCCCAGTGATCTTTCAACGCCCCGTCGTCGACTGCCTGGAAATCGAGCAGGAACTGCAGATTGACCTCCAGTAATCGTGCGGTGTTCTCGGCGCGCTCGATGTAACGGCTCATCCAATACAGCGAGTGCGCGACACGGGAAAGCATCACGTTGGCTTGAGCGCGGGCGACCGGGGCAGGTGAGGGCATGAAAGAATGTTTAGCGCAGGTCGGGCTCTACCGTGAAGAAAACACCTTCATTTTTCATTCGTCGTTGTGAAGCACCCAGGTGTCTTTCGAACCTCCGCCCTGCGAAGAATTGACGACGAGAGAACCTTTGCGCAACGCCACGCGCGTCAGGCCGCCGGGGCTGACGGTAATTTTTTCGCCGTAAAGAATATAAGGCCGAAGATCGATGTGGCGGCCTTCCAGCTGACCGTCGCACCACGTGGGCGCACGGGAGAGCATGATCGGATCCTGCGCGATGAAGTTGCGTGGATTGGCGGCGACTTTTGCGCGGAAATCTTCGCATTCCGCTGTGGTCGCGGCTGGGCCGATCAGCATGCCGTAGCCGCCGGCTTCGTTGGCGGCTTTCACAACGAGGCGTGGAATGTTTTCCAAAATGTATTTTCGATCGGCGGGCTCGGAGGCGAGGTAGGTGTTTACGTTCGGAAGCAGCGGATCTTGATCGAGGTAATATTTGATGAGCTTCGGCACGTACGCGTAGATAACCTTGTCGTCCGCCACGCCGGTGCCGATGGCGTTGGCCAATGCGACGCGACCCGCGCGATAGGCGCCGACCAACCCCGGCACGCCGAGCATCGAGTCCGAACGAAACACCAGCGGGTCAAGGAAATCGTCATCGATCCGACGGTAAATGACATCGACGCGAACGAGCCCGGCGGTCGTGCGCATGAACACCTGCGAATCACGCACGAGCAGATCACGCCCTTCGACGATGGGAATGCCCATTTGCCGTGCGAGAAAAGTGTGTTCGAAATAAGCGCTGTTATAGACGCCCGGCGTGAGCAGCACGACGTTCGGGCGCTCGCGACGGGTGGGCGCGACATGCAGGAGCGATTTCAACAACGCGTCGGCGTAACCTTCCACGGGCCGGACGCGATAGCTCTGAAACAAATTTGGAAAAGCGCGCCGCATCGCTACGCGGTTCTCGATCATGTACGAGGCGCCGGACGGGCAGCGGAGGTTGTCCTCAAGGACCAAGTACTGCCCGTCGTGATCGCGGATCAGATCTGTGCCGCAGATGTGCACATAGATGCCGCGCGGTACATCGAAATTCATCAGCTCGCGGCGAAAGTGTTTGGCGCCGAGGATGAGCGAGGCCGGCACGATGCCGTCACGGAGAACCTTTTGCTCATGATAGATATCGTGCAGGAAAAGATTCAACGCCGTGATGCGCTGAACGAGGCCGGCTTCGATTTTTGTCCACTCTGCGCACGGGATGATTCGCGGGATGAGATCGAAGGGGAAAATTCGCTCGGTTCCCTCGTTATCGCCGTAAACCGTAAACGTCACCCCGCGACTGAGGAACGCCAGATCGACGGCGGCGCGCCGCTGATTGAATTCAAGTGGTGGGATTGAGCCAAGGCGTTCGGTTAGGCGCCGATAATGTGGCCGGACCTCGCCGCCGGTCGAAATCATCTCGTCGTAAAAAGTGCCGGATTCGTAGGTTGAGCTGAAGATCGACACGGGGAAGTGCTGGTGGAGCACTCCAGTTTAGCAGGAGTCTTGCCAGCCGCGGCATAATCCCCAGGCCGGTCAACGGCGCAGTGACGTGAAGGCAGTCCCGGCAAGAATCAGCGCAGCGCCCGCCAGTTCCTGATGAGTAAAGCGTTCCGCAAAAAAGGTGGCGCCTCCGATCGCGATGCCGATCGGCACCAGCATCTGCAGCAACGACCCCTCAGTGACGGGAAGATCGCGGAACGCGCGCGTCATCGCGAGCTGACCACCCGCAGCAAACACGCCGGCGAATAGCATGATCGCCCACGCAGCGAGCGAAACCGGTTCGGGGTGCAACGTCGCAGGCACGGTGCAGATCAGCAGGCCATAGACACATTGCGCGGCAAAGATCGTGGACGTGTGTTCGGTGGCGTGCAGTTGGCGGATCGTGACGACCACGTAGGCTGAAGCGCACGCGACCGCGACCGCGAGCAGGTCGTAGATATTAGCGTGAGCCCCGGCGCCGAATGCGTTCGTGAGCAAGGCCAGGCCGGACAGTGCTGCGATGCTACCGATGGCGAGCGCCCCATTGAACCGCTCTTTCAGCATCCATACAGCCAGCAGCGCGCCGAAGATAACATACGTGTTGCCAATAAACGTTGCGCGGCCGGCACCCAGGTGAACGACGGTCAAATAGTAGCCGTACACGCCAATGCCGCCGACCAAACCGCGACCGGCGAGCTTCGTGCTGCGGAACAGATGTCTGGGTTGAAACTCCTTTCGATAAATCGCGACGAGCAGTGCGAGCCCGACTGCGAAACGCGTGCAGCTGACCAGCCATACGTTGACGGGCTGCAATTCCCCGAGCGCACGGATCAGCAGCACGTTTGTGGTGAAGCAAACCGTGGAAGCGAGCATGAGCGTGACGCCGCGCGCGTGGGTCTGGACGGAAACCGACATGAGTTCACAGCACCTGATGGCAACTCGACCGTCAACGAACGTGGCGGTACAGTGGGCGACGTAACCGCCCCAGTGCTGACAGGGCCGGCGTTGCCGGCAAGTGGTAGCAGCGCGCCCCAACCAGTCGGATCAGTCGAAATCATCGGTGACGCCGCGAAGAGAGCACCCGGTTTCCACGACCCGTCCCCGAGCACTCCGGCTTCAAAATAGCTCAGCAAAGCTTAACGTGCAATTCAGCAAGAGCTGACTAACGTCGGGCATGCACCGAATCTCTTCGCGCTTCGCATTGTGCAAAGCACGGCGAGCGGTTGCGAAAGCACCTTATGCCTACTGCCATCGTGATGCTGAAAATCGATCACCGCAAAGTCACCGGGACGGCGGAAAAACTCCTGGAGATCCGCGATATCACCGACGTGTATTCGGTTTCCGGACGCTTTGATCTCCTCGTAATCATCAAATGCGACTCCATCGATAAAATCGAGTGCGTGATCACGGATGAACTCTTGAAGACCGAGGGCATCGTCGAGAGCGAGACGATGTTTGCGTTTCGCAGCTACGACAAACGCGAAGGCGGGCGCGCGGTGGATGTGGATTGAGCGGAAATCGCGCAAGAAAGACCGAACGCAACGCGGCCGGCCAAGCCGCTTCTATTCAGGCCGATTAACCACGTTTCCGAGCGAAGCAACATCAACCAATACACCAATACACCAAACTCAGGGGAAGAAGTGCTAGGGCAAATGAAGAACCTGTAATCATCGTTTGGTTAGCGAATGCCGTCCTCGAAATTTCTGGTCAGAGGATGGAGGTGGATGGAAACGTCATCCAATCGAGCAGTCGAGGCGTAGAGCCCCTCGCACAATGTGCAGAAAACTGAGATGCGCCGCGGGCCGGACCAACCGAAGGCATCGTTGATCGTGCTTGATTCTTGACTGAACGGTTCAGCTCTGCCGTCCAATGAAGAGTCAACACCTCGTGGACTTGCCTGACTCACCGACCTCGACCGACGACGAAGCACCCGCTTCCGCCAACTAGCCTTCTGTCCGATGGAAGAACAAGCCGACTTCCTATTTGCCGACGGGCTGGCGCCCGAAATGCATTTGCCCGATCCGCGCTCGGGCCTGTACGAGGAGATCGCCACGCTCTGGAGAATTCCGGTCGGACAGATCGCGCACGTCGAACTGCGCGGCCATAATTTCTCCGACCTTCAAGGCCGGATCGAACTCTCACGTTCGCCTGATCTGCCGCTCGACCGACGCGAAACGCTCGCGCTGCGCATCGGCACAATCGAGTTCTCCAGCCGCCAGATCGTCGCGTGGTCGCTCGCCTAGGTTTTCGCGCGGCGCGAAAACCTAAATTTCATACCGGCGGCAAGGCTCTTCGACGGCCCAGCGGATTTTTGCGGAGATAGACTCGCCGATTCCGTCAATGGCGGCCAATTCCTCGGCGGAGGCGTTTGCGACGTTCTTAATGGAGCCGAAATGATCGAGCAGCCGTTCTGCGCGGTCAGGGCCCACACCTGGCAGACCCTGCAAAATGAAGAGCTGACGCGCGCGTCTTCCTTTCGGGCGATAGCCCGGCCGGGGTAACGCGCCATTGGCGAAACGCTGCGCCTGTCGTCCGAGGTAAACGAGGAGACACGCCGTTTCCGCCGGGCCGTCTGCCCGCAGCACCGCGAGCCCGTAGAAAACGCTCACCGTGATCAAGGCCCCCTGTAATGCCGCTCGTGGCACGCCCAGTTCGCCAGCCGTGCTAGTTGTGCCTTCGAGTACGATGACGCCACGCCGCGCACCCACCGCGATCGCCGCGGTCTGTTTGAACCAGCGCCCGTCGATTACCGACGCCGCGAAATCCCGCAGGGTCTTGCGCTCGATCGCGAAGTTATTTTCCACGATGAAATCGCCGATCGCCAGTCTCCGTACTTCAAGTACGACGTCGTTTCGTTCGCGCAACGCTTCAATCACACCGCCGGCGTTCTCGCGGTCGTCCGCTACGATTCGCACAGGTGTATCACGATCGTTCACGCGCGAAAGCGTGCGCGTGACCCGACGTTTTAGCACGCAGGTTTTCGCGCGGCGCGAAAACCTAAGATTTCAAGGCATGCTCGAAAACCGCCCGAGGGCCGCAACGCACCGGTGGGCGCGGCGCGAGAGCGCCTTGGGATTTCTCGCGGCAAATCCGCTCGACGTCTCCCGCTGTTATCCGACCATCTAGGTTTACGCGCTGCGCGAAAACCTCATGAGCGAATACCAATACTACGAGTTTCAATCTATCGACCGGCGGCTGACCGAAGCCGCGATGCAGCGGTTGCGCGCTTATTCGAGCCGCGCCGAAATCACCCCCACGCGCTTCGTCAACGAATACAATTGGGGTGATTTCAAGGGCGATCAGGACGCTTGGATGGAGAAGTATTTCGACGCGTTTCTCTACGTCGCCAACTGGGGCACACGCATCCTCAAGTTGAGCCTGCCGGCCGACTGGCTTGAGCCGGAAATCGTGCGCGCTTACTGCTATGAAAATGTAACGTCGTTCCTCCAGAAAAACAGAAACGCTATTCTAACTTTTTGCTCGGAACTCGAAGACGGCGACGATTGCGAAAGTCAGGGACTTCTCTCGTCGCTTATCCCGGTGCGAGCGGAACTCGCTCGTGGCGATCATCGTGCGCTTTATCTGGGCTGGTTGGTCGCCGTTCAAAACGGTGAACTCGACGACGATGTGATCGAGCCGCCCGTGCCTGACGGCCTCGGTCAATTGAGTGTCTCGCTCGAAGCACTGGTAGATTTCTTGCGCGTCGATTCCGATCTCCTTTACGCCGCGGCGCAGACGAGCCCCGCACGAGTGGAGCTACCGACGCGGCGAACCGAAATCGCGGCATGGATCGCTGCGCTGCCGCTGGTCCAGAAAGATGAAATTTTAGTGCGGCTGATCATCGCGCCCGACAACCCTGCGCCGCCCGCCGAACTCCTGCAGCGTTTCATCAAGGCGAGCGCCGCCGATCGCCCAGACACGATATCATCGCCCGATCTTCGGCGCACAGTCGGCGCCTTACTCGACGCCGGGGAGAAGAGAAGAACGGAACGCGAGCAAGCCACCGCCCGCAAGGCTGACGCGGAAAAAGCGCGCCGCGAACGCGAAGCTGCCGTCGCTCGTGCGCAGGCTCTCGACCGACTCGCCGGTCAAGAGCCGCGGTTGTGGGCCGACATCGAC
>DAITQE010000101.1:0-8983 GCA_036833235.1 Opitutus sp. | reverse complement strand
TGCGAAGGCCGCGGTCGTCGCAAGCGACGACCCTACAGGTCCACCGCCAACCGGCCGCTGCACGACCGCGGTGTTTGCAACCGAGATTGCCTCGCGGCGCGCGCGCCGTTTGCGTAGCCCGCCATGGACTCTTACTCACGCGCCCGCGAACTGATCGATGCCGCACACTCCGCCGATCCCCATCGCCTCGCGGATGGGCGCGCAGCTGAACTTGTCTATGCCGACCGGATGGAAGCCTGGGTGACGCAAGTCGCCGCGGAACCGACCGCATTATTGAGATTGGCGGCACGGTGCCAGCATCTCGAACGCTGGCTCGTGCCGCGGACAAGTTACCCGGAAGGGAAGCCCGGTTATCTCGCCTGGCGCCGCTCGCTCTACACCAAACAGGCAGAGCGCGCCCGCTCTTTGCTTTTTGCAGCGGGTGTGTCTTCCGACGAGGCCGAGGAAGTCGCGACCTGGGTTTCAAAGAACGGTTTAAAAACAAATCCCGGCACTCAGGCGCTCGAAGACGCCGCGTGCCTCGTGTTTCTGGAGAATGAAATCGGAGCATTTGCGACGCAGCACGCCGACTACCCGCGGGAAAAATTCGTGGACATTATCAAAAAGACCTGGCGAAAAATGAGCCCGCGCGCGCAGGAACGTGCACGGGAACTCGCGCTGCCCGCCGGAATCTCCGCATTGGTCCACGAAGCCATTTCTTAACGATGAGCTCGCTGATGAAAAAAATTGGCGGCGGCATGGTCGTTGTTTTGATCGCCATCCAATTCATCCGGCCGGCGAAGAATGTTTCCTCCGGCGCGGCGGATCCGAACGACATCACCGCCCAGCACGCGACCTCGCCGGAGGTAAAGGTGATCCTGGCGAAAGCGTGCTACGACTGCCATTCCGACAATACTCGATATCCATGGTATGCCGAGGTGCAGCCGGTTGGCTGGTGGCTGGCCAATCACGTGAAGGACGGGAAGCGCTACCTGAACTTTTCCCAATTCGGGAGTTATTCATCCAAACGCGCCAACAAGCGAATGCGGGATGTGGTCAAACTGACGAAGAAACACACGATGCCGATGGCGTCCTACACATTGATCCACCGAGACGCGAAATTGACCGATGAGGAAATCGCCACGCTCGCAGCGTGGGCGGACTCGGTTCGGGCGACCATTCCGGCGCAATGACGGCCATTGGCCGTCTGGTGGACTTTGGTGCCGCAGCACGGGGAGTGCCCGACCTCCGGGCGGGCCGGTCTATGTGGCACGGGCGTCCCGCCCGTGGACGACGCGAAGCGCCGTCAAATCATGGGCTGGAAGCCCGTGCCACCCCTGACCCACGGGCGGGACGCCCGTGCCAACGCTAATCCCCGGCGCCGCCGCGTCCTTCGCGAATTTTCAAAACCAATTACACCTTCCTTCCAGCATGAGCGCGTCTTCCAAGTCTTCGCCTCTCCGTCCGCCAGATGCCTTCGAGACGGCGCGTCTCCGCGGGCGTCCGCCACGCGAGAACGATGCCGCCGCGGTGTTCGCGGCCTATGCCGCGGATCCGACGACGACGCGCTATCTCGCCTGGAAACCTTACACCGCACTCACGCCGCTCGCGGCGTTTTTGCGCGGCCGGGCCGAGGCCTGGCACAGTGGTGACGGTCATTATGCATATCTGCTTTGCCTGCGCGGAAGTGATACGCCGATCGGTTCCATCGGCGTGTTCATCGACGGACCCAAAGCGATGTTTGGTTACGTACTTGGTCGGACGTACTGGGGTAATGGTTACGCAGCCGAAGCGTTGAAGTTTCTGGTCGATTGGGCGATGGCCGAGCCGCGATTGCGGCGAGCCTGGGCCTACTGTGCCGCAGAAAACGTCTCCTCGGCGCGAGTCATGGAAAAAGCCGGACTCGAGCGCGAAGGCTTGCTGCGCGCCTGGCAGGTTTTCCCGAATCTCGGGCCGGACGCGCGGGACTGCGTTTTCTACGCCAAAGTGAAGTGACGCAAAATTCCGCAGTTCAGAATGTATTTTGATTTAACGTTTTTACGGGTAGGGCCCGCCCGGAGGTCGGGCCCTACCGGCGCTGCCCGTAGGTTGCGCGCTTGCCGCGCAACGTTCGTTTACCACATCGCGATTCTCCGCAGGGGAAACGTTACGCTGTTGCGCGGCAAGCGCGCAACCTACACGTGGCAGCCCTGCGCCGAGGTCTTTTGTTTTGGAATCGTATCTTGTAGGCTGCCAGCTTGCTGGCGCGTCTGAAGCGCGAGCAAGCTCGCGGCCTACCACGTAACGGTAACGGATTGCGCCATCAAAACGAAAGACCGTGAGCCCTGCGCGGCGGATTTTCACGAAGCGCTTCGCCTCAAGAGCTGGTTGATAACCGCAGCAAGCTGTCCGATTTCATACGGCTTGGACACCATTGCCTGAAAGCCGAAGGCGGCGAAATTCGCCATCACCAGATCGCTGGAGTAGCCGCTCGAAACAATCGCCGGCACGTGGGCGTCGAGCTTCCGGATCAGCTCCACGACCTCCTTGCCGCCCAATCCTCCGACAATTGTAAGATCGAGAATCAGCAGGTCGAATGGTCTCCCGGTAAGTTGCGCGACGCTGAACTCCCGAACTGCGCTGGCCCCCTCTGCGACGACCGTGGGCTCCAGCCCCATCCGGCGCAGCACCATCTCGGCCAGCTGCCGAATGCTTTCCTCATCGTCCATCAGCAGCACACGCGGAACTTTGCCTGCCGTTCTTACCGGCGCAAACGATTCGGTCGTGACAGGCCCCGCCGCGATCGCGGGTGCATCCGCTGCGGGCAGCCAAAGATCAAACGTCGTGCCGATCCCTACCGTGGAGTGAACTTCGATCGCGCCTTCGTGCCGCTTGATGATCGAGTAAACCGTGGCGAGACCCAATCCGCTTCCAGTCCTGCGCGTTGAAAAATACGGATCGAAAATCTTCGGAATAATTTCCGGCTCCATCCCAACACCGGAATCCGTAATTGTAAGTCGAACATAGCGACCGGCCGGGAGTGACTTCTTCGCCCCATCCCCAAGAGTCTCGTTGCTCAACGCAATCCGCAGCGTCCCTCCCTCGGGCATCGCCTGCGTGGCGTTCAACACGAGATTTTGCACCACTTGCGCCAGCTGGTCCTTGTCGGCATTGGCCAGCCACAAATCCGGCGCGATCTCGTACTCACATCGCACGCTCGAGCCGTGGAGTGCACGATCTGCGCTTTCCCGCACGATGTCACCCAGCGCCACAGGCGCTCGGACCGGATCGCCGCCTTTCGCAAAGGTGAGCAACTGCCGGGTGAGAGTCTGGGCTCGCGCAGCGCCCCGTTCGATTTCTTTTAGGCAGTGTGCGGTCGGAGAAGCAATGTTCACGTCCAGCATCGCGAGTCCGAGGTTTCCCACAATAATCGTGAGAAGATTGTTGAAATCATGCGCGATGCCGCCAGCCAGCACACCCAGCGATTCGAGTCGCGCGGCATGCTGCACCTCAGCCTCGAGTCGCGCCTGCCGCTCCAGTTGCTCGCGGATTTGCTCGGTTTGTTTTTGCACGCGACGGCGCAACGCCGTGATCCAGGCGAGTCCGAGTAACGTACAGCCACCCAGCGCCGCCAGAGCAAGCAACGCCCGCTGCAACGTCCACACGCGCGGCGCTTCATACACCACGATGTCCGCTGGTGAACGGAGTTGCAGCGCGAAACCACGCGTCTGCCTCGCATCATCGAACCTCAGCCGATAAATTCCGGTGAGTTCCAATCCCGCGCCGATTGCCGGATCCGCTGCGCCGGTCGGCGGGCGGTCGAGCGTCGCTTCGAACAAGGCCGTCCCCGCCTGCAAGGTAAGGCGTGTGTAGTCGCGCTGGCGTGACGAATCGATCAGCCGCCCGCGAATCCGGACGAGTCGCGCGTCCAGCGCCGGATCCAGCTTCGAACGTTCGTTGATTTCGACCGGTGCTGGTGCTGGTCCAGCGCCCAATTGTCGGTAAACCGCTTCGCGTACGACGACACGCGCGCCCTGCCACCCAAGGATTCCGACCGCGTCGATCCTGCTGCCCGGCGCCACCGAGCTTTCTTGCCGCGTCAACAATTGCAGCCCAACGCCGTCCAGCTCGAGGTAGAGCGTGCGGCCCGGAACGCTGTGCAACACCGTCCCCTGGATTCGCACGCGAGTCATGTCGCGCGCGCCGCTGATTCGCCGCAATGCCTTGATCGAGCGTACCGGCAGATCGTAGTAGTCCACCGGAGCGTCTTCCTCGATCGTGATGCTGTGCAGGAAGGGAACGCGCAGCATGACGCCGGTCAGCCGTCCGCTCTGGTCGGCCGTCGTTTCGCAAACGCCCAAAACGCGAATCAACGAGCCGGGGTTTGCGACGAAGTTCACCGGGGATTGCAGATGCCCGACAAATTCGCCGGCGGGTGTTGTCACGTGGATCAGCCGGTAGTCGCCGACTGATTCCGTGCTTTGGAGAAACCCACGCATCGCCACCCACTGGCCATCTTCTCGGCCGGTGATTGCCTGCTCGAATGTTACCGTCGTGGCGGCAGGGGGACTCATGGAGCCGAGATCGCGAACGCTTTGAACATTCACCGCCGGCATGAATTCGCCGGCAAAGGTCGTGCCCTCGATGCCCAAATATTTTCCGAGCGCCGGCGTCTCCATCTTCGACCGATCGTACCGCACGCGAATGCCGCCACTTACATCCTGCAAAAAGAAAAAATCGTTTTCCGGTAGCGACCATGTCACCATTCCGGATACGTTTACGCGCCGCCCGCGCGCGGCCTCCTCCAGGCTGAGCTGGCGAACCTGATCGACCCGCTCCAGCACGCCGTCAGTCGCTGCCGCAGGCGTCGTTCCGGTGTGAGCCGCCTTCCGATAAAGGGCCGAGCGTAAAACCCAGCGTGGACCGGCCACGGCGACGATGCCAACCACCTCCACGTCCGCACCAAAAGGGATGCGCGCCTCCTGGATCGATTCAGCCGTCACCTGGCCAGTGCCATCACGAACAATCAAATGCGATCCGGCTTCGTGAGCCTCAGCACGACCGCGCACGAGCACCTGCGTGCCCGGTGGCAGCCGATGGATCTCGTTGATTGGTGTCGCTGGCCGATTGAACCACGAAAAATTTTCCAGCGTGCCGAGGACCGTGAGATTCTGCTCCGCGCCCATCCACAGCTCGATGCTCGTTTGCGTGTTCGTCGGATCGAAACGCGCGGAATAAACTCCTTCTGCTCGCACGAATTTTCCGGCCCAATTAGGAATGGCGTGCGCATTGGCGGGCTTCACCCAGCCGATTACCGGCCGGTTGTCCACGATCAGCGCAAGCCGGACGTGATCGTCGTCGATGTACTGCTGGCCGTCCACGTACGCATCAGCGGCCACCACCCGACCGTGCAGCGCCACCATGTCGTTGATGCGCTCGTGGGTGGAAAGCGGAATGATTGATTCGTAATCGCGCACGACCTTCACCGTCGTCGTTTCAGCCGAGAGGCCTTTGTCGGGGACCATGCTGCCCTCGATCACCACGCGCTGGCCGTCTTTCAGGGCTGGCGCGTTTGCCGAAAGGAAAATGTAGGTGCCGACATGCTCGTGCTCGAGCCAGAGCATCCTCCACGCGGGATCGAAATAACTGACACGACCCTCGAGCCGGAGCGGATGCGCCACAGCCTTGGCCGCGGACGGCATCGCCCAGATTTGAACCGCATCGGTGATCGGTGCAGAATCCGCCGCGGCCGAACTGGGCTCAGCAGGCGCGTCGCCGGGGAACATCGCAACAATACAAAGGGTCGCAGACAGCGATAAACTGAAAGCGCCAGCGCGAAATCGCAGGGCGAGAAGCATGAAAATAAGCGTCAGCCGGGGGCGGACTGACTAGAGACTAATCCGATGGGCCGTAAAATGAGTAATACAAGCCAAGAACAATAAGGGTTATCTCTGATGCCCGTGGCTTGAATGTCACGACCGCCCACGCCGCAATAATTCCGTTGGGAGCTGAGAGTCTAGAGCTGAGAGCCGCTGAGTCAGCGCTTTGCGCCGGAAACCAAGAAACAGTTCGGTTTACATTCTGCCTGGCTCTGGATTCTCAGCTCTTAGCCGTGAGCCTTGGATTCTTCGCCGCTAAACGTGGCGCTACAGTCTCGCCTCAATCCAGCATCACCCCCAGCGTTCCGCCATGACCACCATCGCCCACTGCACCAGTCCAGATGAAGCCACCCTCCTCCGGTCTCTCCTCGAAGGCAGTGGCGTGTCCGCCTTCATCCCCGACGAGCTGAGCGCCCAGAATTTTCCGTCGTACATTGTTGGCGGACGCAACCAGCTCCGCCTGCAAGTTGACGATGATGACGCGGATCGCGCACGCGAGATACTCCGGCAGGCGGGTCGTAAGGATGTGCTTTAGACGGTCGTCGGAATGCTGACACGGCGGCAGTTCGTGCTGGGGCTCGGCGGCGGTCTGGCGACACTTGGCGGAGGTGGAGCTTACCCGCGCTGGGTGGAACCGCGATGGCTGAAAGTTTCCCGGACCACCGTGACACTCGGAAATGCTGCGGCCGGAACAACGCCGGTTCGCGTGTTGCACCTCTCCGACTTCCATCTCTCGGATGTGGTGTCCCTGGCGTTTATCGAAGAAAGCGTCGAGCTCGGGCTGGCACAGAAGCCGGACCTCATCGCGTTGACGGGAGACTTCGTGACCAACCGCGTGACGCACGCGGTGGAGTATTCAAAGGTGCTCGCGCGGCTCAGCTCGGCGGCGCCAACGTTCGCGTGTCTCGGCAACCATGATGGCGGACTGTGGACGCGGCGGGTCGGCGGGTCGGCCACGATCGACGCGGTGCTAAGCGTCCTGGCCTCGGCAGGTATTACCTGTTTGACGAACGCGGCTCGGAGCGCGGTTGTGCGGGGAAAAATGATACAGCTGATCGGGGTGGGCGATCTGTGGTCGGGAATGTGCAATCCCGCAAAAGCGTTTGCGCAAACGCCCGAGCGTAACGGAGCGCTTCGCGTCGTGTTGAATCACAATCCCGACGCGAAGGAACTCTTCCGCCGCTTTGATTGGGATCTGATGTTGTGCGGGCACACACATGGAGGCCAGGTGCGATTGCCCTTCATCGGCACGCCGTTTCTGCCGGTGAGGGACAAGCGTTTCGTGAGCGGATTGTACCGCTGGGATAATCGCCCGCTCTACATCACGCGCGGCGTGGGCAATCTCCACGGCATCCGTTTCAACTGCCGCCCCGAAGTCAGCGTACTGGAGTTGGTGTGACGCGCCCCCTCGCCCGTCCACTGCGGCACGGTGGCGACGGTCGTCCCTGACCGCCATCCGATGGACGTCCGGCTCGGCGGATATTGGAAAAAGATTCTGGAGACCCACGGCGGTCATCAGAGCAACCAGACGGAATTTGCCCACGGAACACACGGACGACACGGAAGGATTTTCCCGCGAATGATGCGAATGGAGAGGACGCCATTCCGCCGCGTCCGCGCTCCTTCTCCGGGTAGCCCGCTGCGGGAGCAGCGGGACTGTCTATTTCGCGCGTCATGCAAAACCGCTTTTCCGGTGTCAAATCGTGACCGTCTCCGCCCGATCCAAAGTCAGTTTGTCGGCAGGCATGAGTACCGACAGCGAGCGACATAGCACTGATTCGTTCGTGAAATAATCTGCAAACTGCTGTCGGGACAGTTGCGTCATCGCCGGAAATTTGCCGGTATCGCCCGAAAGTCGCGCCGCCAGCGTGCGTGAAAAATGTCCGTCTCCAGCTCAGGACAAGAAAGTTTATGATCCATTTTTGCTTGGGCGTAACACCGCTCCAGACCGGAAACGATGCGGCCCGTGGTTCAGCCGCAGATCCGCGACCGGAAAGATTCTGGGGACTGTCCCCGCCAATGTCCCACCCCACCCGGTAAGATCATGCGCGTAACACCGCTCTACTGCGCATGATCTACTACGCTCACACGGCCAACTGCCCCGACGGAAAACGGGACGATGATGAGACGCATTGGCAGCCGCTGCGGGCGCATCTCGAAAACGTCTCAGCTCTCGCCGCTAAATTCGCCGCGCCTTTCGGCGCCAGCGATGAAGCCCGCCTCGCCGGACTGCTGCATGACCTGGGAAAATACTCCGCCCGGTTCCAACAGCGGCTGCGTGATCCGGCGATTCACGGAATCAATCACTGGTCGATGGGCACGGTCGCGGCGGCTTTGCGCGAACAGCTCCCCGCCGCCTTCGCGATCGAAGGTCATCACACCGGCATGCCCGCGTTTGCAGAAAACGATGTTGAATCCACGCTCGAGGCTCTCAAACCACGCCTCGCCAATCTCAAGGTTCAGCTCGCGGCAGAGAAGATCAACGGCTTCACCGAAACGCTCTCTGAACTCACGGCGCTCCTCCAAGCCGACGGAATTTGTCCGCCCAGTTCCATCCTCGCTCAACCGGCGGGCCGCGATTTCGCCACGGCACTGCGCACCCGGATGATTTTTTCCTGCCTTGTCGATGCCGACTTTCTCGACACGGAGCAGCACTTCGACGCGGTGCAGGCGGCGCGGCGCGCCCCTGTCGCGCTTCAGCCTGAAGCGGCCCTGCAGCAATTGCTCGGCTCACTCGCGCAAAAATCTTCCGCGGGTTTCGTCAACCAGCTCCGACGTCAACTTTTGCAGGACGCGCTCAGCGCCGCCGAACGTCCCCGCGGTCTTTTCACGCTCACGGCGCCAACCGGCAGCGGAAAAACGTTCGCGTCCCTCGCGTTCGCCCTCCGCCACGCCGCCCATCACAACGCCACTCTCGCGCCGGCCGACCCGCAACGCCTCCGCCGCATCATCGTCGTCATTCCCTACACCAGCATCATCGAGCAGACCGCGCGCATTTACCGCGAACTCTTCGAGCCGCTCTTCGGCCCCGACTACGTCCTCGAACATCACAGCGCCATAGTCCCTCGCGAACGCCGCGCCGACGTGAAACAAGACGCCGAAGACGAGCGCCTGCGTCGCGCTCGCCTCGCCCAGGAGAATTGGGA
>DAITQE010000100.1:0-9059 GCA_036833235.1 Opitutus sp. | reverse complement strand
CTCTATTTCGATGCCGGCGCGCGGGAAGTGTGGCATTGCTCGACTGCCGGGGCGATGACGTTTCTCGCTAACGGCGGAGGCGAGCCGCTGTCCGTTTCGCAACTCTGCCCGGCTTTTCCCACGCACGTTCAGTTGCGGTGAAGCGCCACGTCGGTTGAAGCCGGACGATCGCAGTCCGCAAGGCAAAGTCTCAGATCGTTTTTTTGATTCGCATCAAGGACGAAGCGGGCGGCGCACCCTACTTTCCGCGCGTGGGCCTCTGCCTGGACAATCGCACCCAACTGATCATGGGCCAGAAAATGGGCGGCGCCGACGAGCCTTACGCGTTGAACGCGCTGCGCGCGCTTGAAGCTGCGATCGGTTACATGGGCCGGCGTCCGGGCCTTGTCATTTTCGTCAATCCGAATCTGCCCAAGGCGCTGGCCGCGTGGTTGCACGCCGGGGAGATGAACGTTGCCCTCAGCCCGGTTCCGCCGGCTTTGGACGAGATTTGGTCCTTCATGTATTAACATAGCCCGCCAGGTGAGCGGCGGGACCGAATTCCGTGCGCGTTCTGTGCCGGATCCCTGAGCTTCCGCACAGGGCTACGCAGCGGGCTGTAGGTTATGCCCCGATCCGCTTCAGGGCCGCATTGACTTGATCGAGATCAAAGTGGGCTGAGTCCCACTCGTCGCCCAACCATTCTTTCGTTTCGTCGTGTTCGGGGTCGCTCGGGTCGGCGAGCTTCTTCAGCATATCGTAATACCCGCCGATACCGCCACAATCCTCGGGCGGGCATGCGTTTTTGCCGGCGAGGCACACGGGATGTTTGAGCGCCGGGTCGGGCGCGAGGATTTTTTCCACCGTCACGTCGTGCCGCCAGCCATCGCCGAAATCGTATTCATAAACGAATTTGCTTTTCGGACGCGGTGCGAGGTCCGCCACAGTGTGATTTTTTTCACTGGCAGCGTCGTCATCGAGTTCATCGAGATCTGGGCCGGGTTCGCGAAATGCGCCGCCGTCGAACCGGCCACCGTCTCCGATGAATTCGTGTAGATGGGAGTTGGTCCAGCCCATTGCGATCTGGATGACGTCGTGCAACTGGTCGAGCGTCATGTCCGCCGGCACAACGACACGCCGCCAGATGGCGGGTCGCGACCATTTCAGACTGATCTTGAGCTGGTGGAGCGATGCAATGGCGGCGGATTTTGGTCGGGAGGTTTTCTTGGCGCTCATGCGGCCCGAGGTTGCAAAGGAGACCCTGAGTGGACAAGCCCGCGATGCGAGGCATGTCGGCAACTGGCGCAGTGGATTTTTGCACAGGGATTTGGCGAGGAAAATGACTCGTCGAATGCTTCTTGCAGGCGCGGCTTTAGGCCGCGAGCAGTTGCAGGAATTACTCGCCGATGCTGCGCCCGATGCGCCGGTCGAAACCCTCGTCGCGCAGAGGCTCGCGGGCGTGCGGTCAATGGAGTTTTCCGTGAACCGCTGCGTTTTCCTCTGAAAATCGCTTTGGTGCCCGGGAGCGGACTCGAACCGCTACGCTGTTAGGCACAGGCTTCTGAGACCTGCGTGTCTACCAATTCCACCACCCGGGCAATTATTTTATAACTTTTACCACCAACTACTTCCGGAAACACGCATTTTCATGAGTTTGATTTTTCTACACCGCTGTTCTACACTTTCTTCGTGGAAACGACCAAGAATGAGCAGAGGTGGGAAAGAACCAACGTCACGAACCTGCTTCGCAACCGGCAGAGCGGAACGTACTACGCCCGCGTCAAAGTTAACGGCAAGCAGAAATGGCGCAGCCTCGATACGGCGGTGTTTACGGTCGCCAAACTTCGCGTTGCTGACGTGGAGAAAACGATCCGATCGCAGGCTAGGGCGGCCATGGGTCAGCTCGATGACGACACGCTGCCAGAGACCGAGGTCTCCCGTTTTATCGCCGCCTATCGCGCCACCGTGCAGAACAATTCAAGCCTGGCTGCGTCGACCAAAGCGCGAGCCCTGGATTCCGTCAAAACCCTGATCAAGACGTGGCCGGAGTTGCCGTCCCGGGACGTGCGTCGCCTGACCGCTACGGATTGCGCCGCTTGGGCGACCAAAGCGCGTCGGGAAGGCACGGGATTTGTGGCGCCCAACGTGCGAACCAAGCGGAAGGGCATGTCCCCTTCGGGGTTCAACAAGTGTATTGATGCGTTGCGTGCCATCGTGGAGATCGCCCGCGAGCAGGGGATGATTTACGAGAATCCGGCCAGCGGCGTAAGCAAGGCGCCGAAGCGACAGAAGCATCTCGAATTACCCTCCACGGTGCAGTTCCAAGGGATCGTGAAGCAAATGGCGACTGCCGGCAGTCGCTGGTCAACCGATGCGGCAGACTTGGTCCGGCTTCTCGCCTATTCCGGCGCCAGGTTGAGGGAAGCGACGAGCCTGCGGTGGAGTCACGTGGACACAGCTAAAAACCTGCTGACCGTGCCGGGGCCCAAATCGACCTCAAGCCATCGCGTCGTGCCGCTCTTCCCTTCGCTGGCCGCCTTGTTGGCGGAAATACGCGCCCGCCGCGGTCCAGAACCGACCAACGCGCCCATCGCGCGCATCGCCACCTGCATGGATGCGCTCAAATCGGCCTGCCGGAAAATCGGGGTCAAAGCCATGAACCACCACGATCTCAGACATTTTTTCGCGACGCGGTGCATCGAGTCGGGAGTTGATATTCCCACGGTTTCGAAATGGCTCGGCCATTCCGACGGTGGCGCACTCGCAATGCAAACCTACGGCCACCTGCGCCAGGAACACAGTCTCGCGCAAGCGGCCAAAGTGGTCTTTTGAGGACGCGTCTTTCTTCACGCGGCGCGGGAACAATAGCGCTCAATCGAACGGCGGGTAACGAGCACCTTTCTCGTCTCCGGCAAACGCTCCAGTTTACCCCGTACCAAAAGCCTGTAGAGCGACGTTCGACAGATTCCGCCGAGAATCCGGCAGGAATCGGCGACGTCGAATGCTTCAGGTTCCGCGGCGTTGGGCTGGATAGGGCAGGGCTCCTCTAGTGCCTCGCCCTCCAGGCCAAATCCCCACGCGATCGCGAATCTGCGCGCCTCATCCAAATCAAGTGCCTCGAACCTAATTCTTCTAATGGAAGCATCGACGAGATAAATCGCGCTGTACGTTTTCATTCGATACGCAGCACGATAGCCGCCCCACTCAACGACTCAATCGAGCGCGTCTGCCGAATTTGAGGTAGGTCAGCTACCGATAATTCGGTAGGAGCGCGCCGTTGGTTCACGCGCAAGCCACCTCGACCGTGGAGGCCATGCAGCTCCACCGTCACTGCGAAGCGTCTGCGGACACAAGGCGACCGGACACGGCCACCACCGATGCGAGTTCGCACTCAACGCGGATTTCAGTTCCGCGAGCCTTGATGAACGACCTGTTCGGCCAGCTCCGCGCGCTTCACCACGCCCGGCGGTGTCGTGAACTGGCATCGTCCACGTTCGTGCGAGGTCACAACAAACTTCCCGCCGTTTCATTCTCCCACACAGCATACTGGCACGACCACGGCCTCACCTTTAGCCGGAGCCGGCGGATGCGTTCAATGCTGCGAGCGGTTCGCGTTCTTCCAGGCAATTCCGCCACGGCGAACGTTCTTTTTTCCCGGATCGTTCTCGCTCTCTCTGGCGGCACCTCCCACCGGGCCGCCGCTACGCGGACGGAGCGCGTTCGGGTCCTCCTTGAAAGGAATCCCCCCGACCGTCCCCTCGTCCCGGCCGGCACCCCCGCCTTTGGACGAGAGCGCAATAACGCACTCTCAAAACAAAAAAGGAACTATATGCCCTCCAAAACCGCTCAGCCCGCCTCGCCAAACAAGAACGCCGCCACCGGCTCCAAGCTTCCGATGAAGACCTTCCGCCTCGGCCGCATCAAAGCCGCCGTGTGGGAAAACGAAGCCGACCAGAAGAAGTTTTTCAACGTGACCTTCGCCCGAACCTACATGGACGAGGCGAGGAACTTCCACGACACCGACAGTTACGGTCGTGATGATCTCCCGCTCGTCGCCAAGCTGGCCGATCGGGCCCACACGTTCATCTTCGAGCGGCTCGCGGAACTGAAATCCGAACAGAGCGAATAATTCTCGCCTCAACGGCGGCCGGAAATTCCGGCCGCCTTTTCTTGTCCTTCGTCGCAAGCCGCAGACCGAGCCAGACCACAAGATGCTCGCTCCATTCGATTAATTTTTTGCGCCGCGAGACGCTACTATTCGCCGCGCGGGCGCTCACGCACACTCTTTAGCTTTACCGGGCTTTACTTCCGCGCGGACCGCGCGAATTTGGCGCTGGAAACCAGGATAGTAGACGCCGGTGGGAGTTATCTGCACGTATCCTTGTTGGAGCGCATAGACCATGAGCTGGCCTTTGTGGTGGAAACCCAACTTCGCCATGATTGCCCTTCGATGCGTGTTCACGGTGAAATGGGAGAGGTTGAGACGTTCCGCCGTCTCGTGGTCATCGGAGCCATCGCCGATGACAGAGAGGATCATCTGCTCCTTCTCGGTTAGCGCATCGAGCGTGATATTCTTGGGCTTCTTTAAGTGTTCCACCACGGTCGGACTGATGTAGGGTTGGCGCTCAAGAACCTTTTGCATCGCGGCGTGCAGGTTGCCGAGTCCTTCCACCAAGGCGTCATAAATACCGTCGTAACGGACACCCCTCAGCAGACTGAAGGTGCGCGCGTCCTTTCGAGACGTGACGATCAATATCGGCAGATCTCTTTCGACAAATGGTTCGAGGTGTTCGAGCCCATCCATGTCGTCGAGCTTGACGCCGGCGATAAACAAATCGGGCGTGCATGCCTGAATGGCATCCAATGCCTCGAATCCCCGCTGAAAGAGCTGCACTACCGCGTTTCGCCAAAAGTCTCTGATCTGCCGACAAATCAAATCCCCGTAGAGTCGATCTCCTTTCAAAACCACGATCCGGGGAGCAGCGGTTTTGGGCAGCATGACTACGAAGCTGATCCTTCAAGTTGAAGTTTCATCCCGTCGGGATGCGATCGGAGACGTCCCGCGCCAACGCCACCCCGGAGAATTTCTGCGGCGAGCGCGTTGCGGATCAAAAGCTCTGTCGCGTCGCGCATTGGCCGTGCGCCCAGCCGCTCGTGATAGCCCCGCTGAATGACAACATCCGGCACGGAGCTTTCCGATGAAATCGCGAAACCGCGGGCAGTCAAAGCCCCGCACTCTTTCGCGATCATGCCGCCGGCAATCGCGCACTGCGCATCGTAGTCGAGCTTGTTGAATACGACGGTGACCGTGATGCGCGCGAAAATTTCCGGGCGCAGCTCACGTTGCGCGTCCTGGCGCACCAGTCGCTCCATCGTCTCATACTTCGATTTGCGCAGCGTCATGATGCGCTGCGCCCCGATGTTGCTCGTGAGAACCACATACCAGTCCGAAAAATCGAGCACGCGATTTCGACCCGTGGTCAATCGCGCGGCATCGAGCAATTGCAGCAGCACGTCCAGGACGCGCGGATGCGCTTTCTCGATCTCGTCGAACAACACCGTCCCGCGACCAGCGCATGCGTCGAAACCTTCTGCGATACGTCCCGGCTCATCCTCCGATGTGCCAAGCAGCAATGCGAGCCGGTCCGCGGTCTGATACTCCGACATATCGAGTCGCACGACGCGACCGGGACCGATTAGATCTTCCGTGAAACGTAGCGTCAGTTCCGTTTTGCCCACGCCGGTCGGGCCGAGAAACATGAAACTCGCTTTCGGACGGCCCGGTGTCGAGAGGCCAAGTTCTCCGTGTTGGAGACGTTCCGCCACCAAATCGATGGCCATGTCCTGACCCGTCAACACGGTCTTGAGCCGTGTCGGCAGTGCCCGCAGTTTCTCCCGTTGTTGGTCGGTGAGCATCGGGAAAACTACCATTTAATCTCCGCTGATTTTCCGGAGGTGGTGTTCGCTTGAGTAACGGGAGTTTCGGACGGGGTCGCGTCGCGATCGCGCATACGCTCCGCCTCCAGTTGCGCGCGCACCCTCATCGCCTCCGCACTTTGCCGGACGACGGTCGCATACTGCACCTGCATCCGCTGTTCCGTTTCAACCATAGACGATTGCATGGCGCGCAGGTCAGACGTGATCTTTTTCTGCGTGGCGAGCTCTGCGATCAGTTCATCGCTGGCGGGCAACGGCGCGTAACTGGCCGGCGCGAACGTGGTGCGCGGCACCGTTCCCACGTCTTCGGTCGCCGTTACTGGCACCTTCGTTCGCCGAAAGACGGCGTGTGCGTCATGCCAGACGGCGCGGTCCGCTGAGTCTTGGTAACCACGCACCTCATAGCGCGTTTCCACGATTTTCGTCTTGGCTGCCGCGACGACCGCGACTGATGGCGGGGGCATCGTTGTGGCGACGGTGGTGGTCGTGGGCTGCGTGGCGCAGCCCACCACCATCGACGGCATAATCAGAACCCAGGCGTGGCGCATAACTTTCTTCGCTTTCGCCTCTCGTGAAAATCGTCCCGAGCGCATGCCGAAATCGAAAGACCTCACGCGTGGAAGGAAAGAAATTGTCGTTTAAAAACACTTCAAAGGATCGTTCAAAAAACGTTCAAATGCTGCCGAGTCCGGAACTCACATCGGTCTCCGGGACACTGTTGGGCCGTCTCTCAAATGCCAAAGAGTCGCAGACATATTCTGTTCGTGGAGGAGCATCGCGATATCCGCACCGCCTTCGTAGGCCTTTTTGAAAACATCTACGACTACGCTCTTCATGTCGCGACCGAGGCGCGCGACGCCATGGGAATTACCGGCCGGCAAAGCGTAGACGTCGCCGTGGTTGATCTCGCGCATGGCATGGAGCAAGGCGCCAGACTGGCGATGATTCGCGCGTGGCGTCGCGACGGCCTTGGATTCCCCGTGATCGCAACGAGTCCCCACGATGACGACGGCCTGATCCTTGAGGCGTTTGACGCTGGCGGTGACGACTTCCTCCGCAAGCCATACCTGTTCAGCGAACTCAGAGCCAGGATTCAACGTCAGCTCGCCCGATACCTGAATCCCATGTCGAAGATCACAAGAATCGACGGCATGGCGCTCCCCGAAGAATCATTCGTCTTCGCCGGAGCGACCGTTAGCCCTGACCTGCGAATTACCTTTCCGGACGGACGTGTTTCCAAACTGAGTCCGAAACACGTCGGGATGCTCAGGGAATTTAGCCTGCACGCCGGCACTCTCCTTTCGAAGGAGAAACTCCTCCACGCCGTGTGGGGCGCAGATGCCAACACGAACAGCACGTCCGTGCATCAATACCTGCACGTGCTTCGGAAACTCTACCGCGCGAGTAACGTTGATCTGAATGCGTTCGTCTCCCCTGAAAGCAAAGTCGGCTGGCATATCGCGAATCGAGCGGCGGGCTCTGACGACCTATGATCGGCGAGCCGAGAATCGTGATCCTCGAAGACGAACGACCACAATTGGTGGTCGTTCGGGCAGCGCTGCACGGGCTCGGCGAGATTGCAGAATTCGCCGATCCGAATCCGGCGCTCGCGTTTTTGAAAGAGAACGCGGTCGATGCGGCGATCGTAGATATCCACATGCCGCGGTTCCCGATCAACGGCATGGATTTCATTCGATCCCTTCGGAGCTTCGACAAGGATCTGTGCGTTATCATCAGAACGGGTGATGCATCGTCCGATCTGGCGGACGGTGCGATCGCGGTTGGGGCATTTCGACGGGCTATCAAAGGAAAGATATCGGTTGAAGAACTGCGTGAGATCACGCTCGCCGCGGTCACGGAGACGCGCTGTCGTCGTCAATTGTCGCTGGATGCCGCGAAAACCTCGGCGGTAAAAACTCAGTGGGTGCGGACGCTTGGCACTGTCGAGGAGGCCCTTTCTGTCACCGACAGCTACAGGGGACTGCTTCAAGGAATGCGAAATCAGCTCACGGCAATTGCCGGAGCCGCTGAGGTCATGATCGAAGCTTCAGCGCGAAATCAGGCGACGATCTTGAGCGAATATATAACCAAGAACAAGGAGTTGGTCGTCGGACTCATCGCAGACGTAAACGCGTTCCTCGACGGTCCGTTTGCCGGAACACTGCATGCCCCAACCCAGGAGGGCCGAGGCACTGCGAACGGCGTCTTGGAGTCGTTGCGAAAACATTTTCTCGCGTCACCCAAATGGGGCGCCGATCAAAAATCACTTAGCATTTCCGGCCTCAGCCAAGACCTGTATGTTTCAGCTATCCCGGTCAGGCTCTTGACCGCACTCCGGCATCTCGTCGAATTCTGCCTTCTGCGAAGCTCACCGAATTCGGCGACCCGCGTAACGGCGCATTGTTTCGATCGCGCCGGTGCTGCGATCGAGTCCATTTCCGGCCCGAAGATCGTGTTCTCCGAATGCTCGATTAGCCGTTCGGGCACGTGTGTCGCATTTCGAGTGGGTAGTCGTCTTCCCGGCGTCTCGCTCGAAAATATTCGCCGCGCTTTCCACGAATATCCCGAAGAGCCGCGCACCGGGAATCTACAAATGATTCCACTTGCTGTTGGCGAGGCGCTGGCAGGTGTCGCCGTTTACGTCACGCCCTACGGGGCGACCGTATTCGATATCTATGTACCCGTGTCCCGTTGAGCGCGTAAGCCCCAACCCCATGTCTAATACGCGAACCGTTTTAGTAATCGACGACGAGCCAGCCATCCGACGTTCGCTGAGTGCGATCTTAGCGGAGCATTTCAACGTAGTGACCTGCCCCGCCGGCCCGCAGGCGATCCAATTCGCCTCGGAGCACGCCGGCGAAGTCTACGCCGCATTCGTTGACTACGCCATGCCGACGATGGACGGGAGTCTCGTGTGTTCTGAACTTCGGACTCTCGATCCGACGATCAGCTTGGTTGGGTTTTCGGGCATCGAAAACGCGCCATTTCATGGACCGCTTTTTGCGATACTCCCGAAAAAGAACATCTCCACGGAGCACGTACTCGCTTTAGCCGCGATGGCTGTGCAGTCGGCGGAGCAAAGACGGCAGCACGGCCACGTTAAAAACGATTTTCCGACCGGCTGAACACTGCTGAACATGTTG
>DAITQE010000099.1:7981-9117 GCA_036833235.1 Opitutus sp. | reverse complement strand
CTAAAATCGAAGGAGCCGCGTCGGGGGAGACGCTCGCGTTCACCTTTGACGCCGTGCTCCAAGGCAGCGAGCGGCTGGATCTCGTGCCGTTGGGCAAAGCCACGCGATTGTCGCTTACGTCTCCGTGGTCGGATCCCTCGTTCGGCGGCGCTTACCTGCCCGTGAGCCGGCAGGTGAGCACGAGTGGCTTCACGGCCGAATGGGAGAGCTCGCATTTCAGCCGGGGATTCGGGCAAAGCTGGACAAATCGGAATGCGGACAATCGAGAGATGTTGAAGAAGTTTTTGGCCGCCAGTTTCGGCGTGGCGTTCACGCAGCCGGTTGATGGATACAGATTGGTCGAACGCGCGGAAAAATACGGCGTGCTCTTTTTCGTCTTGGTTTTCACGGTCTTCTTTCTGTTCGAAGTGACCGCGAGCCTGCGCATTCATCCGTTACAATATGCGATGGTGGGTGCTGCGCTGTGTTTGTTCTTTCTCGGCTTCCTTGCGCTGTCCGAAATCTGGACGATTGGGCGCGCCTACGGAACGGCGGCCGCGGGCTGCACGGGCATGGTGTCGCTGTACGCGCTGAGTTTTTTGCGAACAGGCTGGCGGACGCTCGTGATCGGAATCGGCTTGGGAGCGATGTACGGCTATCTTTATTTTGTGCTGCAGTCGCAGGACTATGCGCTGGTCGCTGGCACGCTCGCGTTGTTCGCCACGCTGGCCGTGGTCATGTTCTGCACACGGAGAATCAACTGGTACGATCTCGAGGTCTCGCAGACGGCGACTGCCGGCGCCGAATCGAAGCAGTAGCCAAACTCCGTTGGTTTTCAGAGGACGGGTAACCTAATAGGTTACCCGAAACAGGGCGCAGGTTTGCGAGAAATCTAACGAGGTGGCGCTACAGCAGTGACGCCTGATTGCCGCCGTAGGTGGGCTTGAGGCCGATGGCGGCGTAGCCTTTGGGCGTCAACACGCGGCCTTCGCGGGTGCGCTGCAAGTAGCCTTCTTGAATGAGAAATGGCTCGTGCACTTCTTCCAGCGTTTCCGCTTCCTCGCCGACCGCCACTGCGATTGTGCTCATACCGACGGGCCGGCCACCGTAATTTTCTGCCATGACGCGCAACATGCGTTTGTCCATTTCGTCGAGAC
>DAITQE010000099.1:4416-7971 GCA_036833235.1 Opitutus sp. | reverse complement strand
TCGAGTCGGTGTGGGATGACGAGTACCAGACGTTCGTCGAGACCGGCCGCGTCGATTTCGAGCAACTCGAGAGCCGCGGCAGCGACGGGCTGGGTGATTTTCCCGTTCGCGCGCTGCTGCGCAAAGTCTCTAACGAAGTTGATCAGATTGTTCGCGACGCGCGGAGTGCCGCGGGCGCGGGTGGCGATTTCCTGCGAGCCGCCTTGGTCGATTTCGACTTTCAAGAGTCCACAACTCCGGCGGACAATCGTCTCGAGCGTCGCGTGATCGTAGTAGTCGAGTCGCGTCTGGAGCGTGAAGCGCGAACGTAATGGTGCCGTGAGCAGACCGGCGCGCGTGGTCGCGCCAACGAGTGTGAAACGGGGAATCGAGAGCCGGACGCTGCGGGCGTTCGGACCCTGGTCGATCATGATATCGAGGCGAAAATCCTCCATCGCCGAGTAGAGATACTCTTCGACCGTTTTTGGAATCCGGTGGATTTCGTCGATGAACAGAATGTCGCCTTCTTCGAGATTCGTTAGCAGGCCGGCGAGATCGCCGGCTTTTTCAACGACGGGCCCCGACGTCACGCGCACGTTCTTGCCGAGTTCGTTGCCGAGGATAAACGCGAGCGTGGTTTTGCCGAGCCCGGGCGGACCGGAGAGCAAGATGTGATTGAGCGCTTCGCCGCGGTGCTTCGCCGCGCCGACCATCACCTGGAGCCGCTCGATCGTTTTGGGTTGTCCGGTGAAATCTGAAAATGAAAGCGGACGCAGCGCGGCTTCGACCGGCGACACGGGTGCTGCCAGAGTGGAAGAAATATAGCCGAGCCCCGTTGTCGCCGGAGGCGGCGACATTTTTGGTTTTTGATTTTCGAATTTCGATTCAGACACGGCGGGTGGAGAGTAAAAGGCGGCGGGAAGATCGAAAATCAAAAATCGAGAATCGAAAATCCACTCACTTCCACTCCACGTCCGCGCCGAGGCTGCGGAGATTTTCGACAAAATTGGGGTGAGCGCGTTTAATCGTGTCGGCATTTTTCACGATTGACCGTCCCGGAATGCTCGCCGCGACCATGTACAATCCGACGGCGGCACGGATGATGTAGGGCGCATCAACCGTCGTTGCACGCAGGGGACGATCGCCGAAGACGATGATCCGATGCGGATCGCTGACGACGACGTGGGCGCCAAACTTCGAGAGTTCGGGAATCCACGTGAATCCGCCCTCGTAAACTTTATTCCAGAACTGCATCGCCCCCGTGGCGCGAACGGCGAGCGCAATCATGCACGGCAGCAGATCGACCGGAAAATAGGGCCACGGCGCGGCTTCGATTTTCGGCAGCAAGTTGCTCGTGAACGGCGTCTCGATCACGAGCTTCTGCTTGCGACGCACGATGGCCGTGTCGCCTTGATGCTCCACGATCACCCCGAGTTTCTCGAACGCTCGTGTGATCAAATCGAAATGATGCGGGAGGGAATGCCGGACTTTAACCTCGCCGCCCGTGATCGCGCCGAGGGCGAGAAACGTGACGACTTCATGATAGTCGGTGTTGATCGTAAACGTGCCGCCGCGCAGGCGCTTCACGCCTTCCACGACGAGCTTGCTCGTACCGAGTCCGGAGATTTTCGCGCCCATCGCAACGAGCACTTCACAGAGATCCTGCACATGCGGCTCACTGGCGGCGTTCAGCAGCGTCGATTCACCGTCGGCGAGAGCGGCGGCCATGACAAAGTTTTCCGTGGCGGTGACGGACATGTAATCCGGCCAGTGTCGGGCGCCGACGAATCGATTTTTCAACGTCATCGTCAGAGATTCGCGGTGCGTGATCCGCGCGCCGAGCTTTTCGAGAATTTCCAAATGCGGATCGAGTTCGCGGATGCCGAGCGAACAACCTTTGGCGTTCGAAGGCAGCGCGATTTTCTTCATGCGTTGCAACAAAGGAGCGAAGAGCAACACGGACGAACGCATGCCGGACGGCAACTCGCCCTGGAGGCGGACAGCATCGAACGTGGAATGGTTCAGCGTCATGGAGCCGGACGCGCGGTCCCAGGTGACGCGCGAGCCTTGCTCGACGAAAAACGTCACCAGTTTCTCCACGTCGGTGATCGCTGGCACGTTGAGCAAGCGCACGGGTGCATCCGTGAGCAGGGAGGCGCAAAGGATGGGTAGCGTTGAATTCTTATTGCCGGACGGCGTAATAGTGCCGGAGAGGGGTTTGCCGCCGTTAACGATGAGATCGGCCATTGAAGTGCTGAAAAGTTCTAGAGCTAAGCGCTGAGAGTCGAGAGCTGAGCGCAAAAAGTCTAGCTGCGAGCATGACGGATGGGATGCAAACTCAGCGTTTGGTGTAGGTCGCGCGTTCGCGGCGCTACATCTGCGTCGCGAGCTCGTTGCGCGGCGAGCGCGCAACCTACGGTTCAATGGAAATGAAAAAGGCGCCCGCGAGAAGCAGGCGCCTTTGAAATGCGCGGTGTGCCGCGCCTTGGCAGAGTTTTTGGTGAACGCCGGAGTTAGGCGAGCTCAGGGCCAAACTGGATGGTAGCTGTTTGGGCTCTCAGCTCTAGACTCTCAGCTCTCAACCGCATTTTGCTTCGTTAGATCGCACCGCCGCCTTGCTGGCCTTCAGGGCTTGGGCCGCCACGGTCGTCACGATAACGACCACGACCGCCTCGACGACGGCGCCGTCCGCCTCCGCCACCTTCGAACCGGCGCTCTCCCTGCGACTGATCGCCGCCTTGGCCACCTTGGTAGCCCTGACCGCCTTGCGGCTGATCGCGGGGATCGCGGGGCTGGCTATCACGCGGGCCACGATTATCGCCTTGGTAACCGCCACGACCGCGACCACCGCGATGACGGCGGCGTTCGTAATCGCCTTCGCGTGTCTGGCGATCGGGGTTTTCTGTCGGAGCAGCCGGCGCGGCCGGCGTTGCGCCAAACAAACCTTTGAGCCAGCCGATAAAACCACCGCTGCCCGCTGCCTTGATGGGTTCGGTTGCCGGCCGATTGCGATCAGGACGCTGCCCGCCGTCGCGAGGACCCGGTCCGGCCGAACCACGGGGCTCGTAAGGCCTGGGCTGACGCGGCTCAAACGACCGCGGTTCGCGTTGCTCAAACGATTTGGGCTCGCGTTGCTCAAACGGCCGGGGTTCCCGGGGTTCGAATTTTCGCGGCTCGCGGCGTTCCGGTTGGAACGTCGGACGTTCGTCGCGGGCTGGTCGAGTGTCTTCGACATGGCTCGCTTCGCCCCAGCTGACGGACGGCCGTTTGGCTTCAGCCGGCGGCAGAATTTTGATCTCGGCCTTCTCGACAGAAGGTTGAACCACGGCTGCCGGTGCGGCGAAGGGTTCGCCTGCGGCGGGTGCTGTCACCGCTGGCGGCTCGGAGGCGCTGGTGACGGGAGCGTTGGGATTGCTGACAGGATCGGCCTGCGGGGCAGGCTCGTTGATAGGAACGGAGGCGGAAGCCTCGGGTGCGAACGGATGCGTGTATTCGCGCTGGGGCGTGATCACTTCAACCGACGTTGGCTTATAGCTACTTGGGCTGGCGGGCGAAGCGGCGAAACAGCTCGGTGGC
>DAITQE010000099.1:0-4406 GCA_036833235.1 Opitutus sp. | reverse complement strand
CGGAGCCGCGGGCGTTGCCGAATGAGCCAATCGGCTTGGGGTCGCCGGAAGGGGCAGCGGCAGGTGCCGCGCCACTGGCGGTCACGGGAGCCGGATTCGGCTCACCGGACGTATCTTGATCTGACATGTGGTATCTTTGTTTTTCTGGGCGCTCACCATGGGAGGGAACGGCCGTGTTTTTTGGGAGGGCAGGCGGAGCGCAGAAACTGCGGCTCAACGCCTGCGTGAACAGCGCACTGTCGGCGACATGCCTCGAGGGAGCAACTGCAAACTCGGATGGGGTCGTCGTGAGGACGAATCGCGGCTTTGCGACCACAACTTAACCATCCGGCAGCACGTCGGTTGCTCGCACATGTTTGGATCAGGCCTGCCGCTCGGTGCGCACGTATTTTGGGAGCGCGGGCCGCCCGCTTCATCACGGATGCGGGCGGGACGCCCGCGCTCCCATCGGACAATCGAACCGTGCAGGGAAAACGGATGAGAGACAACGACACTATCGGAGACCGCGAACCGTTTTCATCATCCATTCCTGTCGGACGGTACCTGAGTGGCGGACGGCACGGCCTGCTGGACCTGCTCCGCCATTTGCCACTTGTCACTTGCCAGCGGCGACTGGTCGTGGGCAGTTTTCGCTCATGGACAAACTCGAGGAAATTTTTCAGATGCAGGCGGCGCTCAACCGGCGGATCGGCGTGAATCTGCCGCCTCCAACTGATGAAGAGAAAGCGAAGTGGATTCTCAACTACACGCGTGCGCTTCAGCAGGAAACCGCGGAGCTGATCGATTCCGTGCCGTGGAAATGGTGGGCGAAGTACCAGAAGTTCGACGAGCAAAACGCCAAGGTCGAAGTCGTGGACCTGTTTCATTTCCTCGTTTCACTGGCGCAGACTCTCGGAATGACTGCGGACGATGTCTATCAGGCGTATTTGAAAAAGAATGCCGTGAATCACCAGCGGCAGGAGAGCGGCTACGTCAAAAAAGACGAAGCCGACTCGAAACACATCTGAGGTTTTTGCTTCGCGAAAACCTACCGCGAGACGACAAAGGCGGCGGTGACGTCGACAGCCACGTTGCCGTTTTCGACCACTGACGCCTTCAGTTTCAGTTTCGCCTGACCGTAGCGCGAAAGCGCTTCCTTGAATTCTGCGATCGCCGCTTGCGCCGGACGTTCACAGATCGCACGCAAATCGCCGAGCACCGGCCGCCGATACGCTGCGCGACTTTCTTTGACCACGATGCGCCACTCGGTCTTGTCCGGCGCTTTTTCGTTTTTCATCAACTCCCAAACGACCCCGTAACCAGCCAGCGTCGCGAGTGAAACGAGGCTGCCGCCGAACGCGGTGTTCAGCGAATTTTTGTTCTGCTCTTTGGGCGCGGTCAGCACCAGGGCCTTGGCATCGCTGACCTCCACGCCAACGCCCATCGCTTTCGCGAGCGGGATCATCTCGTGGAGAAAAAGCTCCAAAGCAGGTACCTTCACCGATTTCATTGCGCGGACGTTGCAGGAAAATAAGCGCGGCGTCAAAGCTCGTGCGGCCGAAATCGAGCCAGCAGTTTCATCGGCAAAAGCAACGGCCAAAGAATCGTCGTAAGCTGTTGCGAGTGTAACAAATCCGATCTTACTCCTTTCATGAAATCCAATCCATCCGTTGGGCGACGGCTCTTGGTGATTGCAGTTGTAACGTCTATTCTGATTTCGGCGCTGGGTTTCCTGGTTGCTCCTCCGATCGTCAAAAGCCAACTGGTCAAGCGATTGACCGTCGAGCTGGGGCGGCCGGTTCGCATTGAAGCCGTCCGGCTAAACCCATGGGTGCTTTCGGGCGCACTCGAGGGCGTCGCCATCTCAGATCGCGACGGTGGTCCATTCGTCGCGTGGGATCGGATCTACGTGAATTTTGATATCGCCTCGTTCTTCGTGAAGGAATGGCGTTTTCAGGAAATCACCGCTGTCGGACCGTCGGGCCGGGTGATCGTGAACAAGGACAGCTCGCTCAACTTTTCCGATCTGCTCGATAAATTTTCCGCCAAGTCCGCGCCACCCAACGCCAAACCCGCCTGGCCGTTGCGCGTGGCGAAACTGGTCGTGATGGGAGCGCAGTTGGATTTCGCCGACCACAGCCGTTCCCAGGAATTCAAGACGCACGTCGGTCCGGTGAACCTTTCGCTGCTCAATTTCTACACGGCGCCAAATCGAGATGCGCCGTACCAGTTCACTGCCGAAACCGAGTCAGGTGAAAAATTGCGCTGGGCCGGCCTCATCTCAGTAAATCCGCTTTTATCCAAAGGAGAACTGCAGGTGAACGGTATCCAGTTGGCCAAATACGCGCCATATTACCGCGATCAGATTCGCTTTGACGTGCTCGGCGGCGCGTTGGATGTGAGTGGGCGCTACGAAATTGCCCTGAACGCAGGCAAGCCGGTTGGCACCCTGGAAGGTGGATACGTGCACCTGACCGGTTTCAAAATCGCTCCCCGTGCGTCAACGACGCCTAACCTCGAGCTCGATGATCTGGAGATTACGGGTCTCGAAGCGAATGCAACCACGCTCGCGGTGAAGGCCGCGAAGATCGCGCTCACGGGCGGGCGCGCCTCCGTTCATCGCGCGGCCGACGGTGTGATCGATTTGGTTGCGATGCTGGAGCCAGTCGCCGCCTCCAACGCCGGAACTCCCACGATCTTGCCGACGAACGCACAGAAACCAAAACCGCAGGTGGAGGTTGCGACTGTTTCCGTGCGGCAGTTCAGCGCCACGTTCGAAGATCTCACCACACCAACCCGCGCGCTCAACACGATTGAGAAAGCGGATATCGATCTGCAAAAAGTCACGCTGGCAGACGGAGCGACGATTCCTTTGAAAGCACTCCTGTCGCTTCCGAAGGGCGGAACCGTCAATTTGGACGGCTCGATCGTCCTTTCGCCGATGAAAGCGACTCTCGCCGTGGACGCATCGTACGTCTCGCTGGCAACGATCAGCCCCTACATCGAGCCGATGCTCAACGTGCACATCACGTCGGGTGCCGTATCCACAAAAGGCAGCGCGTCGATCGCATTGCCGACGAATCAGCCGGTCGAGCTCCAGTACAAGGGCGACCTGACGGTGGATCGATTTGGGATGGTGGATGGAGTGGCCAACGAACCGCTCGCCGGTTGGTCGATGCTCGCCGTCAACGGGATCGAATTCAAAGCAATGCCCATCGAACTCGCGATCAAGGAGATCGCGTGGACGGACCCGACCGCGCACGTACTGGTGGACCGCGATCATAATCTGAATCTGGCGGCGATCCTAAAACCGGTCGCGAAAGCTCCGACGATACCCGAGTCGGCGGCGCCAGCGCCGGGCCTGGCAGCCCCTGCAACCTCGCCGAAAATTTCGATCGGGCAGGTCAACGTGAGCAATGGTTCGTTCACATTTGCAGATCGTTCCGTGCAACCGGAAGTGAGCACGTCGATCACGCAGTTCGGCGGCACGGTGACCGGACTGTCGTCAGAGAACCTGGCGCACGCTGACGTAAATCTGAAGGCGACAGTCGACGGCAGCGGCCCTGTGGCGATCACGGGCAAGCTTGACCCACTGGGCGCAAAAAAGTCGGTCGATCTCAAGGTTGATTTCAATGACGTGGAGTTGACGCCCTTCAGCCCCTACAGTGCGAAATTCGCCGGATTCGAACTCGCCCGCGGAAAATTGTTTCTCGATGTAAATGCAAAACTGGCGGAGGAAAAAGTGGACATGTCCAATGTCGTCACGCTGACGCATTTCACTTTCGGAGCGCCAAGCCAGAGTCCGGAGGCGACGAAATTACCAGTGCGCCTCGCGGTCGCGCTGCTGAAGGACACAGAAGGAAAAATTAAAATCGATCTGCCGGTGCAAGGCAGCCTCAATGACCCAAATTTTAAAATCGGACGCGTCGTGGGACGGGTGATTGTGAACCTGCTGACGAAGGCCGCCGTGTCGCCGTTTTCGCTGCTCGGGACGATGTTTGGCGGAGGTGGCGAGGAACTCGCGTTCCAGGATTTTCAACCGGCGGATGCTGAGCTGTCGCCCGACAATTTGAAAAAGCTGGAGACGTTGACGAAAGCATTGAGTCAGCGACCCGCGTTGAATCTGGAAATCACCGGCAGCTTCGATCCGGGCGCCGATGCGTACGAGCTGAAGCAGCGCCGGTTCGTGCAACTCGTGCGATCCCGGCTTTGGGATGAACGCCGCGCGCTGGACGCCCATACGCCGCCGCCGGATCAGCTCGTCGTCACGCCAGAAGACGAGTTGGCGATTGTGCGGAAAATGTTCGCGGAGAAATTTCCCGAAGGCGTGGTGGTCGCTGCGCCAAAGCCAGCCGCGCCGCCGCCACCCATGGCCGCTCCCGCGGCACCGCCGGAGAAGAAAGGAATTTTCAAGCGCGCCGCCGATG
>DAITQE010000098.1:0-9154 GCA_036833235.1 Opitutus sp. | reverse complement strand
CGCCCGCTCAATCGCGATAATCTAAATAGGTTTTTGCGAAGCAAAAACCTACTGATTCACATGCACGACCGTCGCGGGCGGGAAGCCGTTGAAATACGTCGCGGACGCGTGGCTGTATGCGCCGATGTTCACGCTGTAAACAAAATCGCCGCGAACGAGTTCAGGGAGATTTTCTGCCATCGAAACCACGTCGAGCGCATCGCACGTCGGACCAAACACGGAGCAGATCGTGGTCGGACCTTTCTTGAACGCCTTCACCGGATATTTGCAGTGATCGAAGATCACGCCAGAATACGTGTGATAGACGCCATCGTTGATGTAATAGCAGGTTTTGCCTTCGCGAACCGCCTTGCCGATGACCTTGGCGACGGAGGTGCCGCAAACCGCCGCGAGGAATCGTCCCGGCTCAGCGAGAATCTGAATATCCTTGGGAAAGAGTCGCTCGAGTTCCGTGTTGATGACTTTCGCGAGCGTCTCGAACGGCTTGACCGTGTCGTCATACGGAGCGGGAAAGCCGCCGCCGATGTCGAGAAGGTTCATCTTCGTGTAGCCGCGATCACGCGCTTCCTGGAAGATGTTCGCCGAGAGATTCAACGCCTGAACGTAATTCTCATAGTTCGTCGTCTGGCTGCCGACGTGAAAGCTGAGCCCCTCAACGGTCAGTCCCGCTCTATCCGCTTCGAGGATGAGGTCGACTGCCTCGCCCGGTGACGCGCCAAACTTTGAGGAGAGTTCGACCATCGCGCCGGTGTTCGGCACTTTCAGGCGCAGCACGAGGCCGGCATTCGGCGCGTGTTTTTTGATCTTCTGGATTTCTTCGAAGTTATCGAACGTGACGAGCGGCTTGTACTGGTTCAGCTCCTCGAGCGTTTCCGTCGGCTTCGTGGGATTCGCGTAGATGATCTTGTCCCAGATCCACTGCTGCCGCTCTTTGGCCGGCATGCTCTTGATGTTGTCGTACACGATCATGAACTCCGGCATCGATGCGACGTCGAAGCTGGCGCCCTCTAGAAAAAGGGTGCGCACGATCGCGGGATCCGGGTTCGCCTTCACGGCATAGTAAACCTGGATCCGCGGGAGATGTTTTCGGAACTGCCGATAAACCCTCCGCAACGCATCGTGATCGACCACGAAAAGCGGCGTGCCGTGCTTTTTCGCGAGTTGCTGCAGACGCGTGAGGGAGATCATGGCAGATGGTTCGTCAGGCGACGTGATCGGTCAGAAGGAAGTTCTTGAACTGCCACGGATCCTTCATGTCGACGTCGGGCTTGTTGAAGCCCTTGAATGGATTTACGCGGTTCTGCAGCGGCGTCCAATCCTTCGGCGTGGAAATCCAGCGGCCGAGGTAAGGCTTGGCAATGTTGAGAACGTAATCGTGCGGCAGCTCGTCGGGAACGCGGATGCCTTCCATCGGATTTTCCATCATCCACATCGACGCGGCGACAACGGAGATCGCGACCTGCATTGTGGTGGCGTTCTGGTGCGGCACTAATTTGCGCGATTGCTCGATGCTCAGATCGCTGCCGATCCACCACGAATTATAGCTGTGACCCATAAGCAACGCGCCGAGGATGTCCGCACCCTTGGTGATCTCGTCGTTCATGATGCGCTGGTTTTCCACCAGACGGTAGTTGTAACCGCGCATCTCGTTCAGCGAAGCGATCGCTTCGTCGCACGGGCAGTACGCGTAGTGCACTGTCGGGCGATAAACGGCCTTCTTGCCGTCCCACACCGTGAGATTGTCCGAAATGGTAAACGCTTCGCCGTGACGAACGACCATGCCGTGGATCGTGTAATCCGGCACCCAGGAGCGAACCCATGTGTTCATACCCATGCGCGCGAGACAGATTTGGTTCCGAGGGCCATCCTTGTGCTGGTAAGCCAGCGCGGGCAGTTGCTTTTCGTGCGTGCCCCAACCCATTTCCGCGGTCGTCGTACCTTCTTCGCGGAAACCTTCGATGCTCCACGTGTTCACGAACTCGTCGACCTCCTTCGGCTTTTTGGTGATCTGCGTATCGCGCTCGCTGCAGTGAATGACCTTCACGCTCAATGCCTGCGCCAGCTCGTTGAATTTCCGGTCGGCGATCAGCTGCTGAATTTTTTCGGCGGCGCGCGGCTTGAACTTCTTGTCGGCGAGGCTGGCAGTGCCGATGTCGATGAGGCCCTGCTTCGTGAAATGGGAAATCAGTCCCGGATTCGCGCCGTGTTCGATCACCGCGGTCGCGCCCTTGCCCTTCCATTTCGCCATCATCCGGCGCAAATTCATGTGACGCCAGTAGAGCGTTTTCGTCGTCGGATGCGCGCCCTCACCGGTCGCGTAAGGATCCCAGAGTTCCGTGGACGTGTTGACGTATCGCACGCCGTGATCCCGGCACCACTGGAGGATTTCGCAGGCGTCGATATTCCACGCGAGATCGATCAGCAGATCGCCCTCGCCGACGTGCTTCGCGAGCAACGTGCCCATGTTTTCCTCGGTCACGCGATCGCGCACGAAGCGGACGCCTTTCGAAGTCCACGCCTTCAGCTTCGCGGACCGATCTTCGAAATCCATTACCGTGACGTTTTTCGCCGGCACTTTCACGTGCTTGAAAAGAATCGGCAGGGTGCATTCGGCCACGGCGCCGTAACCGACGAAGAGGATTTTATTGGTGAATTCGATCATGATGGAGTCTCGCGTAGCGGCGGCGCATCCAACGGATCAGGACCACTCGTCCCGAAAATTTCCCGCCGCCTGCGCGCAACGTTTTGCGCCGGCACTTTGGGCGGGCCGCGAGCGAACTGACAAGGGTTTTTTCGAAAGCGGAGCGCGTCTTCAAATCGTAACCGTCAGGAGTTCACGTCCTGATGATGAATCGAACGTAGCCGCGAGCGTGAGCGAGTGGATCGAGCCACGCAAAGCGCACACAGCAGCTTTGTAGGTTGCGCGCTCGTCGCGCAACTCCGAGAGATCGAACGTGGCGCGGCGAGCGCGCCACCTACATCAATCCGGCCGTCTCGTCGAAGCCGCACCAAAGATTCATGATCTGCACGGCCTGGCCGCTCGCACCTTTCATGAGATTGTCCTCGGCGGACGTGATCACAAAATTTCCAGTGCGCGGATCGTGAACCCCGGACACGTCGATGCGGTTCGTTCCGATCGTGTGCGCCGTGTCGGGTGTCTCGCCTTGCGGGAGTAATTGAACGAAGGGCGTATTCGGATACGCCACGCGCCACGTGTCGTAGAGTCTCTCGATCGTCGCACCCGCTGCAGCCGGCACGGTGATCGTCGTGGCAATTCCGCGGCGCATCGGCGCGAGGTGCGGATTGAACTGGATGATCGTTTTCGCGCCGCTGTGCAGCGTCAGCTGCTCTTCGATTTCGGCGATGTGGCGATGTTTCACCAAACCGTACGCCTTCATGCTCTCAGCACGCTCAACGTACAGGTACATCTCGTCAACCTTTCGGCCGGCGCCGCTGACGCCACTGCACGAATTCACGACGATGTGCTCGCGACTGATCACGCCCGCCTTGAGCAGCGGAACCAGAGGAACGAGGACGCTCGTCGGATAACAGCCGGGCGCGGCCACGAGCTTAGCCTCGGTTTTCCAAGCGGGCGGAGTCAGCTCGGGCAAGACGAAGCGCGCACTCGAAAGCAACTCGGGTGCGTGGTGTTCGCCGTAATATTTCTGGTACGTGGCGAGATCGGCGATGCGAAAGTCCGCGCTCAAATCGATCACGCGCTTCCCGGCAGGCACGAGCGCCTTGGCGTAGGTCGCCGCGGCCCCATGCGGCAGTGCCAGAAAAAAGAGATCGATGTCGCTCGCCGCGAGCGCCGCGGGATCGGAGTCGGTGAACTTCAGGCCGCGATCCGCACCGCGCACGGAAGGAATCACCACAGCCAGTGCCTTGCCCGCATTCGAGCGCGAGGTGACGACCGCGAGTGTGACCTGCGGATGACCGAGGAGCAGTTTGACCAATACTTCGCCCGAGTAACCGGACGCACCGACGATACCGACTTTCATGGGAGGAGAAACGTTGGGAGCTAAGGGAATTTAATCGAGGCAGTTTTCGCGCGACGAGAGATCAGTTCAAAGGTATCCATTGTTAGGATTGTGTGGTAGGGCCCGCCCGGCGGCGCGGGCCCTACCCGCGCAAAACAAAACCGAGCTGGCCGAAGAAACAAAAAACCGCCCGGCGGCAAAGCGCGGGCGGTTGAAAGGGACGAAATCGTCTGAAGCTTAGCGCTTCGAGAACTGGAACCGCTTGCGCGCGCCGGGCTGGCCGGGCTTTTTGCGCTCTTTGGCACGAGGATCGCGCTTGATGTGTCCGGCCTTTTTGAGGGCGGGACGGAGTTCAGCGTTCATCTTCTGCAGCGCACGGGCGATGCCGTGGGCAACTGCGCCAGCCTGGCCGGCGACGCCGCCGCCGGCGACATTCACGGAGACATCGATCTTCTCGCGCATATCGACCGTGAGGAGAGGAGCATAAGCCTGCTTCGCGAAATTTTCGTGCGAGAAGTAATCCTCAAAATCGCGATCGTTGCAGGTCAGTTTGCCAGTGCCTTCGCTGATGCGAACGCGGGCGGTGGAGGTCTTGCGGCGGCCGGTGCCGAGGAAAACGTTGGTGGCGACAGTGCTCATGGACTAATCAAACGGAAATTTTAGCCGGGCTGTTGGCCTCGTGCGTGTGCGTGGCCCCACCGAATACCCGAAGCTTGGTCAGCATCTTCGCGGCGATCCGGTTCTTGGGCAGCATGCCTTTAACAGCGTGGGAAATGATGAACTCGGGGTTCTGCTTACGCATGACGCTCATGTTGCGGTAGCTCTCGCCGCCGACAAAGCCCGAGAAGAACATGTATTCGTTCTGGTCTTCCTTCTTGCCGGTGAGGACAACCTTGGCGGCGTTGATTACGACGACGTAGTCCCCGGTATCGATGGTCGGGGTGTAGGTAGCCTTGTGCCGACCGCGAATGATGTTGGCTGCTTTCACGGCGAGACGGCCAAGCGGAACGCCCTCGGCATCGATCAGATACCACTTGGGCTGCACCGTCTCCTTTTTGGCGAGGAAGGTTTTCATGGGAAAAGAGGCCAAGAGCTAGGGTTTCGCGGAAGCGTGTCAACCGAGTTTTCCGCCCAAGAGCGGAAAACTAAATTTAGGGTCGCCTGGCGGCGGCGTGAACCAAGGACTTGTTTCGCGATAATGTTGTGCAAGTCTGCTGATATGAATCATCGCACAATCTTAATCGCGGCTGGAGGTCTTGGTGCTACGGGTGTCGCGCTGGGAGCGTTCGGCGCCCACGGATTGCGTGAATTTCTGGTCGAACGAGGCATGAGCACGGCTTGGGAAACCGCCGTCAGATATCATTTGCTGCACTCCGTCGCGTTGCTTGCGGTCGCCGTGTGGATGCGACCACCGGCGGACGCATCCGCTCGGCGCGCGGGTTGGGCGGCGGTCTGCTGGATCGTGGGAACCGTGATTTTTTCTGGTTCGCTCTACGGACTGGCGCTCGGTGGCCCGCGTTGGCTCGGACCGGTGACGCCCCTCGGCGGACTGGCCCTTCTTGCGGGTTGGTTGTGCGTTGTCCTAGCCGCGTTCGCGAAAGATGAGTGAGCGAAGCAACATCGCACTAGAAACGCGCGGCACGGCCGGATGGGACCGCTGTGCTGGCGTGAAGGCGTTTGTGCCTTATGCCTTTCGTAGGCCGCGAGCTCGCTCGCGCTCAAACCGCGCCAGCAAGCTGGCGGACTACGTTTACGAAGCGGGATTGAAAAACGTCCCACACGATTACAGGGACCGCAAGGTAGCGGCCGTCGTCCCGACGGCCTTCCTCGATCATGGCGGTCAGGGACGACCGCCGCCACCTTCGAACTTTCGGCGGCCGCAGTGGTCCCGCCCAGCCCTCTGAAATGACCCGCTCTTTGGAGTTGCCTGACGACTTGTGCGCGATGTTGGAGAGCGTCCGGCGGGTCGGACGTCCGCGGCTGGTCGGTGGTGGCGTACGGGACTGGCTGCTCGGGCTCGAGGCGAAAGATTTTGATATTGAAGTCGCCGGCGTCGATTTTGAACAACTGCACCGCGCGCTCGCACCGTTTGGTGCAACCGACATTGTGGGACGCAGCTTCGGAGTGATTAAAGTGCGCAGCGCGGCAACTGGCTCGGAATACGATTTCAGCCTGCCGCGCCGCGAATCGAAAACCGGCGCCGGCCATCGTGGGTTTGCCGTCGCGCCCGATCCACGGTTGAGCGACGCCGAGGCGGCCGCGCGGCGGGACTTCACGCTCAACGCGATCGCGTACGATCCGTTCACCCACGCGCTGATCGATCCACATAATGGCCAGCGCGATCTGGCGGCGCGCGTGCTGCGGCACACGAGCGCGGCGTTCACGGAGGATCCGTTGCGTGTCCTGCGCGCCTTTCAACTCGCAGCGCGTTTTGATTTCACGCTCGCGCCCGAAACGGTCGCGCTCTGCCGAAGTATCGCAAACACGTTTGGCGAACTGCCGGTCGAGCGAATCTGGAGCGAATGGGAAAAATGGGCGACGAAAGCGAAAAAACCTTCGCGCGGGCTGTCGGTCCTCGAAGAGACCGACTGGCTGAAACATTTTCCCGAAATCGCGGTGCTTCGGGGCACGCCACAGGAACCCGAGTGGCATCCAGAAGGCGACGTGTTCACGCACACGCAGCACTGCGTCGACGCACTTGCCGGACTCGACGAATGGAAAACGAGCGATGAGGCGCGTCGACGCCTGCTCACGTTCGCCGTTCTCGCTCACGATTTCGGCAAACCGGCGACGACGGCACGCGGGGAAAAGCGCGGTGCAATGCGCTGGGTGAGCCCGGGCCATGAGTCCGCCGGCGGACCTCTCTCGAAAACATTTTTGCGTCGGATCGGCGCGCCGCTCGAGCTGGATGATCCCGTCTGCGAACTCGTCGTCCATCATTTGGTTCATCATTCCGGTCCCAACGCCGACTATTCGGACGCACAGGTGCGCCGTCTCGCTCGCAAACTCGCGCCTGCCACGATCGATGATCTGGCACTCGTGATGATCTCCGACTCGCTTGGCCGACCGCCCCTGCAGTCTCCCGAAACGCTTGTGATGATCGGTCAGCTACGAGCCAAGGCCCACGCTCTTGCGCTTGAACGCGCGGCTCCGCGTTCGATTATTCAAGGCCGCCATCTCGTCACGTTAGGCTACAAGCCAAGTCCCAAATTCAAGCCACTGCTCGATGCGGCATTTGAAGCGCAACTCGACGGCGCGTTCAGCGATGAAGCCGGCGGCCTCGTTTGGTTACACCGCTATTTGCAACATTCGGGTGGCGAGTTAGGCTGACCAAACACATCCATTTCCCCCTCTCATGGCCACCCAACTCGAACAACTGAAACAGTTCACCAAGGTCGTCGCCGATACCGGCGACTTTTCCAGCATCAAGGCTTTTACGCCTCAAGATGCGACGACCAATCCCAGCTTGATTCTAAAAGCTGCCGGCATGCCCGGCTACGCGCACCTCGTCGACCAAGCGATCAAGGATGCCGGTTCGAGTGCGTCCGTGCCAGCGACGATCGATCTGCTACTTGTATTGTTTGGCTCCGAGATTTTGAAGATCGTCCCGGGCCGCGTCTCGACGGAGGTCGACGCACGGCTGTCATTCGATCGTGACGGCAGTATCGCAAAGGCGCGGGAAATCATCGCCCTCTACGAAAAGCGTGGGCTCTCGCGCGAGCGGGTGCTCATCAAACTCGCTTCGACATGGGAAGGCATCCAAGCCGCTGAGCAACTCCAGAAGGAAGGCATCAACTGCAACATGACGCTGCTGTTTTCCTTCGCCCAAGCGGTCTCGTGCGCGGACGCGGGCGTGAAACTCATTTCACCGTTCGTTGGCCGCATCCTCGACTGGCACAAGAAAAACGCCGGTCACGATTTCGCGCCAACGGAGGACCCCGGCGTTTTGTCCGTTGCGCAGATTTATACCTACTACAAGAAATTTGGATACAAGACCGAAGTGATGGGCGCCAGTTTTCGCAACAAAGGCGAAATCCTCGAACTCGCGGGCTGCGATCTGCTCACCATTTCGCCCGCGCTGCTCGGCGAGCTGGCAGCATCGACCGAGTCGGTCGTGCGCAAGCTCGACCCGAATAACGCCACGGGGGCCAAGATCGAACGGACTCGTTTTGATGAAAAGTCTTTCCGTTTCGCGCTCAACGATGACGCCATGGCGACGGAAAAAACGGCGGAAGGCATTCGTCAGTTTGCGGCTGATATTCTGAAGCTCGAGCAGCTGATCCGGCAGAAACGTGGTTGAAAAGAGCGGGGGAGCGACGGTGGTTCGATCTCAGTGAGTGCGGCTTCCAGCCGCAGTCACCGGTTGAAAGCCGAAACGAATTTGTAGGCCGCCAGCTTGCTGGCGCGATTGAAGCGCGAGCGAGCTCGCGGCCTACATCGCAACGGATTGCGTTTTCAAAACAAGATCGTCTTGAGCGAACGAAACGCTGCGCTACTTGTTGCGCGCGAGCGCGCAACCCACCTGACTACGAGCGCACATGATCCGCTCGTTTCAATGGGACCTCGCTCGTCAGGTGGAGCGACTCGACTGGCTTATCGCGCAACTGCCGCGCTACGCCGAGTGGGGTTATCACGAGGTGCACCTCCATCTCGAGGATGCCGTCGAATACCCGAGCCTGCCCCGCGTTGCGCGCCGCGACGCTTACACGTACAAACAGTTCGGCCGCCTCGTGAACGCCGCGACCAAAGCGGGCATCAAGGTCGTTCCGATCGTCAATCTCCTCGGGCACACGCAATACCTGATCAAGGTGCCCGAACTGCGCGACCTGAACGAACTCCGTGCGCCAGATGGATCGCCCTTGGAACGCGGTCAGATTTGCCCACTGCATCCGCGCACGCTTGAGGTCGCGGAGAAACTGCTGCGAGACATGGCGCCATTCTGCACGGCAGGCAAAGTTCACGTCGGCCTCGACGAATCGTTTCACCTCGGCAAACATCCACTAAGCCGAAAGGAAATCGCGCGGATCGGACTCGCGGCACACTTCGCACGCTACGCGAACCGGCTGCACGATCTCACACGTTCGCTCGGCCTGCAGATGGGAATGTGGGCGGACATGCTTTATTTCCTGCCAGAGGCGATTCCGCTTCTACCGCGAGGGGCTACGGCGTACGAG
>DAITQE010000097.1:8817-9207 GCA_036833235.1 Opitutus sp. | reverse complement strand
GGCCCATGGCATCGCGGCGCGGAGCGCCGTCCACGGGCAGGATACCCGTGCCACTTCCGGAGCCATCCAAAACCTGATCTGCGCGCGCGCTCGGGCTCCCATTCCGAACGAGCTTGGGAATTACCGATCTGCGAAAAGAACGCAGACAGGCATCGAGAGCGACGCTGTATGTGGCGTCGGCGTAAGACGGCCCGTTGCTGGATCGACCCGAAAAACGGTCAGCGAATTGCTGTATTGGTGGGCTGCGACCAGCCAGCGACCGTCCGGCGAGAGCGCGAAATCGCGAGGTCCTTTGCCGCCGCTGGGCACGATCTGAATCAGCGATAACTTGCCATGGATTTCGTCGAACTCGAATACCGCGATGCTGTCGTGACCGCGGTTCGAGCCGTA
>DAITQE010000097.1:766-8807 GCA_036833235.1 Opitutus sp. | reverse complement strand
CGAACAACGTCAGCCCCCGCTCCGAGATGAACGCGTACCGCCGCAGCCGTGTTCTCACCGTGAAAGTCGGCGGGAGTCGTGGACTGAGTGTCAGCCTCCGTGAGCGCACCGGTGTGAGCATTATAATGATACGCGGTGAGCGTTCCGCCCATCTCGGCGATCATAAAGGCAAATCGTCCATCGGGCGTGAAGGCGAAGTGACGCGGACCAGCGCCGGGTTTGGTCGAGGTGAACGCTGGTTCGGCGGGCGAGAGTTTCGCGGTCTCCGGGTCGAGGTGGTAGGTAAATATTTTATCCACGCCTAAATCGCACGCGAGGACGAATCGGTTGTCAGGAGACACGGTTACGGAATGTGCATGCGGCGAAGACTGTCGCTGCGCGTTGACGCTGGAACCCGTGTGCTGGATGACGCTCACAGCCGCGCCGAGACTTCCGTCGGGTTCAATGGGCAACGAAGCGACGACCCCCGAGTGGTAATTTGCGACGATAAGAACGCGACCTGTGTGGTCGACCGCGAGATGGCATGGCGCAGTGCCCTCCGCAGAACGGGGCGTTGTCAACGGAGTGAGGCTGGAGCGGTCGGGGCTCACGGCGAATGCGGTGGCCATCGCAGCAGATTCGTTAACGGCATAGAGCCGTTCGCCGTTGGGTGACAACGCGAGGTAGGAAGGGCCTTTCGTCTCGGCCGCGAGGGTGGGGGCGGAGAGCTCACCCGATGTACTGTCGAGCCGGAGTGCGTAGATGCCTTTGCTTCCGTCGCGCGTGTAGGTGCCAATGAAGAGTGGGTGGGAAGGCATATCGTTGGATCTGGCGGATGCAGTGAGCAAGAGGAGCGCGCACGCCGTCAAGAATGAGCGGTGGAAAGACATCCCGGCAAGTCCAGCGGTTTTTTTGCGTGGCACAATCCGAGAGATTCGGGCGACGCAGCCGAACCGTTCTTCGCCGAAGGCGGACGAGATTCCAGACGCAGATTCATCGGATAGAAGTCTCGGCGTGCGCCGTAGGCCGCGAGCTCGCTCGCGTTCAAACCGCGCCGACAATCTGGCAGACTACACTTGCGAAACCACACCGTGGCCCCAGCCATATGTAGGCTGGAAGCCTACGCTCTGCGGCGTATTCAACAAAAATCCGATCCGAACGCGCCGACACGCATTTCTTGAGGACAGCTAATGGCTCAGCAAGATTCGCGGGATATGCGCCAAGGCTTGCGGAGTCGCTCGGGCCACCGTGTGCCAGAATTGCGAGACTAGTCCTATTATCCTTATGAGTTTTCCCTTTCCCGTCCTCACGCCCGAAGAAGCCGCTGCCTTGGTGTTCGACAAGCAGACGATCGGCTTTGGCGGGTTCACCGCCGCCGGCGCCTGCAAGATCATTCCGCTCGCCATCGCCGCGCGCGCGAAAGCCGAACACGCCGCCGGGCGGCCCTTTAAACTCGGTGTGATCACGGGTGCGTCCACGGGGAAATCGCTCGACGGCGCGTTGGCGGCGGCGGACGCAATCGACTGGCGCACGCCTTACCAGTCCGACCCCACTTTGCGTAAATCGATCAACGACGGCAAAACCCGCTTCTTCGACCTGCATCTTTCCGCGCTCCAGCCGACGGTGCGCAGCGGCGTGCTGGGCAAGATACACTGGGCGATCATCGAAGCCAGCGACGTGAAGCCAGACGGCACGATCACACTTTCGACGTCTGTCGGCGCGGCAAATACCTTCGTGCGCATGGCGGATCGTGTGCTGATCGAACTCAACGCGCATCACCCGGCGGCGCTTACCGGATTTCATGATCTCTATGAACCCGCGGACGCACCGTTCCGTCGTGAGATTCCGCTGTACACTCCCACTGACCGTATTGGCTCGCCGGTGATCAAAATCGATCCAAAGCGCATTGCTGGAATCGTTAAAACGAATACGCCCGACGAAACGGCCGCCTTTGCCGAACCGGACGAGGTCACAAATCGAATCGGCCAGAACGTTGCGATCTTTCTCGCCGCCGAACTCCGCGCCGGCCGACTTCCGGCCAGTTTTCTCCCGCTTCAATCCGGCGTGGGCAACATCGCCAACGCCGTGATCGGCGCGCTCGGCGCGAACGAGGGCATTCCGCCGTTCATGATGTACACGGAGGTCATTCAAGATTCCGTGATCGATCTGATCAAACGCGGCAAATGTCAGTTTGCCAGCGGATGCTCACTCACCGTCAGCCCGGCCAAGCTGCTTGAGATGTACGCTGATCTCGAATTCTTCCGCTCGAAGATGGTGCTGCGCCCACAGGAAATCAGCAACAGCCCGGAGATCGTGCGCCGCCTTGGGTTGATCACGGTGAACACGGCCATCGAAATCGATCTTTTTGGCAATGTGAACAGCACGCATGTGATGGGCCGCGACCTGATGAACGGCATCGGTGGTTCCGGTGACTTTACGCGCAATGCGCAGGTTTCGATTTACACCTGCCCGTCCGTCGCCAAGCGCGGGGCGATTAGCACGATCGTGCCGCTCGTGACGCACCTTGATCACAGCGAGCACTCGGTGCAGATCGTCGTGACGGAGCATGGCATCGCCGATCTCCGCGGCAAATCGCCGCTCGATCGCGCGCGGCTGATGATCGAAAACTGTGTGCATCCTGAATACCGGTCGGTGCTCGGTGCTTATCTCGATATTTCGAGCAAGGGGCACGTTCCGCAGACGCTGCATAACGCGTTCAGCATGCACCTGGCGTTTCTCGAACAAGGCGATATGCGGAAAGTGAAGTGGGTCGCGTGAGCCGCAACAATTCCGTAGGACGTAGGCAGCGAGCTCGCTCCGCACGTCGATGACATGGGATTCGCAAACGCCGCATAAACCATGAGCTTTTCCTGTCCGCATTGGCGACCTGGGGATGACGCTTGTCTCCGGTTGAAAACCGACTGTGTGCCGGGCCGGCGGGGTTGTGTATTACCGGATACGACGGTATTTGCCGTGTCGGTGGAGCAGCGGCTGCGCGAGCGCGCGGAAGAAAACCGGCGGCGGGCAAACGAAAAACTCTGGGGAAAACCGCCCGGCGCTGAGTAAGCTTGGTAAACGAGATCGGAAGCCGTCTCACGACCGCGAGTATTTCTCCCCGCGGTCGGCGGCCGCAAAGTAGTACGGATCTCCTGCCCCGTGTTTCTGCATGACGGGTCGGGAGACCCCGAGCCACTCCAGCAAATCCTGTGGGCCGGGTGCCCTCACCCCGCTTGCTGTCCCAGATTCCGGTAACTAGATTTTACGACGCGATTTTGGCGAGCCGGCGGTCACGTCCGCATCCCAGTCCGAATAACGGGGGCGCCCATAATAATCGTGCAGACGCGTTGCATAATCAGGATCCCAGGACGATGCAGGATCGTACGCTGGGCCAGCTTTGATCGCATCGCGCATCAGGCTGACGTAAACCCGGCGGGTTCCCCAACTCACCCGGCCGATCCAGTCCGGGGCCACGAGAACTTTCCTTCCGGGCAGCCAGTTGCGCGTGTCGATCACCAGATAACGGATACGCCAGACCATGTCATCGATTAAAAAGTCTTCGACGTGACCGATGTCGCCATCCGTCGCTTCAATGTGATAACCGAGCGTGTCATGGACGCTGCGCAAATACGGGTCGCCGCGTCTGCGTGGCGCTGTATCGCCATCGGTGAAACCGGGCTCTGACGGATTCGCAGCGGGCGTTGGAGGAATCATCGGCGGGACGAGACCGACACCGCCCCCCGGAACGGCCCAGTAACCGGGCCAGTTGTAATATTCCCGCAGGGCGGCTTCGTGCTGGCGGCTGACGGGTTTGTTCGTGTCGATGTCCGGACTCTTGCGTACCTGCGCCATCGTCAAGTCGACGGGAAACACCTGTTGACTCCAATCCAGCGCGTGTAACACGTCGGGCGAAATCAACACTCGCCGCTGGTTTAACGATGCGCCGGTTTCGACGACGAGATAGCGTACGGTCCAGTCGTAATCATCGAAATAGACATCCTTCACCTCGCCGATAATACCGTCGCGCGCCTTCAGGGAACGGCCTTGAATTTTTTTTGTATTGTGGAGCACAATTTTCCTTTCGTTAACCGGAGAATAGGCCCGTTCTGCCGGAATCGCCAGCCATGCTCCCGCCGAGGAAACCATGGTGGCTTTCGAGGCGAACGACCTGAGAGAATCTGCCGCATTTTGCCCGCCGGACTGTGCGTTTCGCTGTATCACCGGATGGCGGAAAGGGATGGAAAACCAATTGGATCCTGCAGATCACGAATGAAATCATCCCTGTAAAAATCCTACCTCCCGAATCCAGTTTCTCGTTAGCATTAGTCCCTTTGTCCCAGATCGTCTGGGCGACGCGGCGCTGTCATAGCCTCGTCATCGAAGGGCGGGCGGCGGATCGGAACGCTCTGGCTTTATGCGGTCTAAGGGTCGAGGAGGGACCAACGATGATCCGAAAACTCAAGTCAGGCAGCTACCGCCTCTACTCGCGAAAAAAGAATCCGAGGACGGGACACCGGCGGAACCTCGGCACGTTCAAGAGCCGCGCCGCCGCCGAGAAGCACGAGCGGGCTGTGCAGTTCTTCAAACACCACTGACGCTCGGCGATCTTTTCCGCATTCTGACGAATTCCATTGGTCACTCGTCGAGTTTACCGAACAGCGGGTAAGCGAAAATCTCACTTGAGAAGCTTTCACTTTGTCGCTGGCAAAACCGGCGCATGATTCAAACTGTGGTCGCCGAGTCGGCTCAAATGGTTCAGGTAGAGGGTTGAGCCGACCATGATCAAAAACACCGACACCGGTTCTATGACACCGATAATTGGATACCCGCTGGAATATTTGGCGATCGCGGCCGAAATGAGAACGATACCGAAACTGACGTAGACCCATTCCCTTATCCTGGACGGCACCTGTGGAACAAGGAGCATCAAAGCACCGACTATTTTTGCGGCAGTGAGTTCAATTCGGAAATAGTTCGGGAATCCAAGAGTGGTGGTGAATTCCAGCTTGTGCGTCCCGGAATAATAGGCGCTGAATAACATAAAGAAACTGATCAGTGCGGTGATCGCCCAATAGATTGTTCGGTTTGTTTTCATATTTTTGATTTGTAATAAAATTGATTTCGCGAGGTCAGCTGAAGGCCGTCTACCACGAGGTTTGCGCGGACTTCGTGCGGTGCCGCCACAGGTGTGGGCCGATGTTTTCGAAAAAAAATTGATAAGATTCCCATCGGGATCACGGAACAGCATGGAACGATTGCCCCAAGGCTGGTCGGTGGGCTCCATCACGAATTCATCGATAATCCGATCGAGGCGCGATCGCTTACGATCCACATTCTCAACCTCGAATTCGATAATCACCGAGCGATTAGCCGCCGGCACTGCCGCGCCAGCGTTAAAGATATCCACACCGCGTTGGCTGCAGATCGCCAGCACTCCAGTGGCAGTTTCGAATTCGGTGTAGTCTTCAATCCCGACGGCAGCGATTCCGGTGACGGTCGAGTAAAACCGCGCCAGGGCGGAAACGTCATGAGTGACGAGCCGAGTGGAAACCAATTTCATAGCACGCAGAAGAAGACCGCGGTCGTGGCGAAATTGTGACAGTCACTCTCAGCCGATCATCGGCTCGATGCGCGATGAGACTCTTTAAGTCCAACGAGGACGACCGGCTCCACAATGTGGCGATTGCCATCAGAGCAATCCCCGCATTCCGCTGCGCTGTTTCGACTAGGAACGCGGGACTGACAGCCGCCGAAGTTTTTCTGGATTGGCGATCAAATAGATTGCGCGGATCTGTTCGCCATCGATGTCGAACGCGACGGCGGCCCGCGGCGTCGTGCCCCGATAAGCGACGAACCCAGGAAATCCATTGACGGATACAAGCCGGGTGACGGTGAACGCTGCTTGCTCCCGGCGTGCGCCCTGGAGCAGGAACTGCGAGACGGAATCGCTCCCGACGAGAGGACGACGCAGCGCACCGGGTTGAGTGCCACCGTCGGCGACGAAGGCAACATCCTCCGATAAGATCGACATGAGTCCTGCCAGGTCACCTTGATTCGTAGCCTTGAGAAACGCCTCAACGAGACGTTCCTGCTGTTCCGTTGACGACTTGAAACGCGGTCGACGCTCGGCGACACGCTGGCGTGCTCGAGTGAGGAGCTGACGACAATTCGCCTCGCTTTTCTTCACCACGCGGGCGACCTCTTCGAATTCGTAATCAAAGACCTCTCGAAGCAGGTAAACCGCGCGCTCCGTTGGCGAGAGCGTCATCAGTCATAGCTTGTATCCATGCAAGACCGGTTAGCTCGCGAATTTGTGACGACGCAAAGGTTGAAGGAACATCGGATCGGATGAGCTTATTTATGCTAACGCCGCGAACGCGCAATGCGATGACCCTTCAGATCCAAACGCTCGAACTTGGCGCAAAAAAAGCCACTCCGAAGAGTGGCTGAAAATAAAGAGAACTCTTTTCGCTCAGAACGGCACGTCCTCGTCCAGATTTTCCGGAACGGCGGGTTTGTTCGTGCTGGGGCTGCGCGGTGGCGGCGCATGACGCTCGGGCGAGGCGGTCTGATCGACATTGTCACCTGCGCTCGGCGCACCGCCGCCGCCACGGGTAGAGAGAAACTGTACGTTATCGAGCACGACTTTCAGCTTGCTCCGCTTCTGCCCGCTTTGCTTGTCCTCCCATTGATCGAATTTCAGGCGGCCCTCGATCATGGCGGGGCTGCCTTTCGTGAGGTACTTCGACACGAGCTCGCCTTGCTTGCCCCACGCTTCAATGTCCACAAACGTTGTCTCGTCGCGCGTCGCACCGGATTCGTCTTTAAACTGCCGGTTAACCGCGATGCCGAACTGGCAAATCGCAGTGCCTTTTGGCGTAACCCGTAGTTCGGGATCGCGCGTGAGATTGCCGATCAAGAAGACTTTATTAAGTGAGGCCATGAGGAAGCTTCGGTTGGTGTTGGAAGAAGGTAACGGCGATCGGCGCCCGCTGTCGAGAAGCGTGCGAACCGCCGTGCTCTACCACCGTCTCAGGCGCTTTGGACGAAGGTGCGATAAACGCTGCTGTTGAGGCGAAGGCGCTCCTTCAACTGCGCGGGCGCTTCGGCTGGTGCGCTGAACGCGACCTGCACGTACGCGCCGCTGGTGAACTTGCGGTCGGTGACGCGGACGAAATCCTTCTTGCCGATGTTTTCGACAGCGGTGACTTCGCCGTGGACGGCGGCGATTTCTTTTTTAACACCGTCGATAATCTGATCGATGGTGTCTTCCTTGCCGCGATTATCGAGGATGAAGGAGGCGCGGTAGTTACGTTTGGTGGCGGTGGCGTTCATTTTGGATCTCTGCGATTAAGCTGGTTCATGGCGGCCTCTGTGCCGCGGGAGAGCAGCAGATCGAGGCCAGATAAATACTGGGCGAGTTGTTGAGTAATGAGGGAGTGCTGGGGTGGCGTGAATTTTCCGAGAACGAAATCCTTGAGGTCCATCTGCGGCGGCTCTTTCGGTCCGATGCCAAGGCGATAGCGGATAAAACCATCGCCAACGTGCTCGAGCAGACTGGCCACGCCGTTGTGACCACCGGCACTGCCGGTGACGGAAATCTTAATCAGACCGAGGTCGATATTCAGATCATCATGGATCGCGACGACAGAGGGCAGGGCCACTTTGTAGAAACGAGCCATAGCACCGACGGCGCGGCCGCTGTCGTTCATGAACGTAAGCGGCTTCGCAAGGTAAACGGTGCTCTGACCTGGACGATCCCAACGAGCGACTTCCGCCTCAAACTGAGCCTGCTTTTTCCAAGCGAGACCCAGCTTCTGTGCGAACGCGTCGATCACGACCCAGCCGAGGTTGTGCCGTGTATCGGCATAATCGCGACCCGGGTTGCCGAGACCGGCAACGAGCGAGATGGACATAACTCAAAGAACAAACGTTGCGGCCCACCGCGGTCAAGCAGTGGGCCGAACGGAGAAACTTACTTCTTGGCGGGAGCAGCGGGCTTCGCGGCGCCAGCGGCTGGCTTCGCACCGGCAGCGGGAGCAGCGGGCTTCGCGCCCGCGGCGGG
>DAITQE010000097.1:0-756 GCA_036833235.1 Opitutus sp. | reverse complement strand
CGTGGTGACTTCCTGCACGATTTCGGCGACCGGCTCGACACACGAGACGACGGGTTGACCCTTGGTGTCCTGGAATTCAACGCCGGGGATCGGCTTCAATTCGCCGACCTTGATGGTCTCACCGACCTTCAACTCCGTGACGTCAACGATGATCGCCTCGGGCAGGTCCTTCGGCAAACAACGAACGCGCAGCTGTTGCGTATTCATTTCGAGCACGCCGCTCTGATTCTTAACACCAAAGGATTCACCGGTGAGACGAACCGCGACGCGGATCTCAAATTTCTCGTCGGCTTTGACCTCTTGAAAATCGATGTGGACGTATTTGTCCGTGATCGGATCGCGCTGCACTTCCTGGAGGAAGGAGAGTGCCTTCTCCGGCTTGTCGGCGCGCTGGAGCTCGACGAGGACGGCGCGACCGCCGACCACCTTGAGCAGACGGGAGAACTCTGGAACTTCAACGGAGAGGGACTCCGGGCTGGTGTGCTTTCCGTAGAGGATCGCTGGGACGCGATTGGCCTTGCGGAGGCGGCGTGAGGCGCTGCGGCCGGTTTGGGCGCGCGGCGAGACATTTAGTTGGAATTGTTGGCTCATGGTTTCGTTCCCCCTGTCGCCCCGGAATTGAGGGCAGGCGTAATGGAAAAGGGTTTCAGGTCATAGGGTGGGGGGATTGAAGGCAAACAAAACTTTGGGTTCGATTGGATTTTCGGCGGGTGCGGCCAAAACGGGCATTGACAATCTCGTGTGCGATTCTGTTTC
>DAITQE010000096.1:1000-9212 GCA_036833235.1 Opitutus sp. | reverse complement strand
CGATATTGCCGGTAGCGCCTCACCGGACGATACCATGTGAGTCCGTTGATAGATTCGGCCCAAGTAGAGCGAGAAAGCCAGGACGAAAAATGCAATCGAAGCGTAGATCGTCGATTTGCTGAGTACGTTGCTCGTGTCAGCGCCGAAGGCAGCTTCAGCCATTCCACCACCCATCGCCGCGCCCATGCCACCGTCATTTTTGGCTTTTTGGGCCAACACGACTAGAACCAGAAAAAGCGAAGTCAGGATCAGGACGAAGGTCAGGATTCCGAGAAGAATACTCATATGAAAGGGTCACTGCATCAGACGCCGAGCGGGTTTGTCAATGCGGCTGTATCGGTGATGAGGTTCGATTCTCGCATTGGTCGTGTGCGTGAGCCGGCGATCTACAGAATGAACATCCAAATGGCTGGTCATCACTTGAACTCTACCACTGAATTTCTCCGTCTGCTTTCGTTGAATCCCCGCTAAGTCACCGCAACCACCCCGTGAATATGACCTCGTTGCCAAAAAAAGCGTCACTGATTGCCGCATTTGTGTTCTCCAGCACATTGTTATTCGCGGGAGAACCCCGTCCGCGTTATTTAGACCCAGCCCAGCCGATCGAAACCCGCGTCCGCGACCTGGTCTCGCGCATGACACTCGAGGAGAAGGCCTCGATGATGCAAAACAGCACTCCAGGTGTGCCGCGGCTCGGCATCCCGAAATACGATTGGTGGAGCGAGGCGCTGCACGGCGTCGCCAACGCCGGGAATGCCACCGTTTTCCCCCAAGCCATCGGCCTCGCGGCCATGTGGGACGCCACGCTTCACCACGAGATTGCTCATGTGATCGGCATCGAGGGACGCGCGAAATTCAACAGCTACAAAGGCACGCCACTCGAGGGTGGCCTGTTCCGCGGCCTTACTTTTTGGTCGCCGAACATCAATATTTTCCGCGATCCGCGCTGGGGCCGCGGGCAGGAAACGTACGGCGAAGACCCGTTCCTCACCGGGCGCCTCGGCCTCGCGTTTGTGCGCGGCTTGCAGGGCGACAATCCCAACTACCTCCTCGCCGCCGCGTGCGCGAAACACTACGCCGTCCACAGTGGACCAGAGCCGCTGCGGCATAACTTCGACGTCTCACCCTCGGAGGCTGATTTGTATGAGACGTATCTGCCGGCGTTCGAGACACTCGTGCGCGAAGGGCATGTCGAGATCGTGATGACCGCCTACAACTCGCTTTACGGTACGCCTTGCTCGATCAATCCCCTGCTCTACTCCTTGCTTAAGAAATGGGGCTTCGACGGTCATGTGACGTCCGACTGCGGGTCCGTCGGCGATCTCATCCGCAGCTACAAGCGCGGTGCGAACGCCGCGGAAGCCGAAACGCTGACCGTGCGCGCAGGTATGAACGTCTGCTGCGGTGGCGAAGCGCCCGGCCTGATCAACGCCGTCCATGACAAGCTTCTCGCAGAGTCCGAGATCGACGACCGGCTCGCGGGTTTGCTGCGCACGATGTTCCGCCTCGGCTTTTTCGATCCGAAAGACCGCGTGCCGTTCAATCAGATTGCACCGTCCGAAAACGACTCGCCGGAACACGGCGCCCTCGCGCTGCGCGCCGCGCGTGAAGCGATGGTCCTCTTGAAGAACGACGGAATTCTGCCGTTGAAAAAAGAATCGCTGCACCGCGTCGCCGTCATCGGACCGAACGCCAGCTCCGTGCCGGCTCTCGTCGGCAATTACAACGGTTCCCCGTCCGCACCGATCACGATTCTAGCCGGGCTCAAGGCCGCGCTCGAACCCGCCGGTGTAAAGGTCGATTACGCCCACGGCTGCGATTACGCGGCGCGCCCCATGACCCTGCGCCCAGTCGGGAGCAGCTGGTTCAATGGCGAATATTTCGCCAATGCCGATCTCTCGGGCACGCCGGCGGCGAAGCGCACCGAACGGCCGTTGAGCTTCGATTTCGGTTCGCCGAAACGCTTCTTCGCCGGTCTGCCCGACGACGTGCCGGCCCGCGGCATTTCCGCGCGCTGGACCGGCGAACTGCAGACGACGCTCGCGGGCGACTACCATCTCGTCGTGCGCGGCCGCGGCGGCTTCCGCCTGAGCCTCAACGGTGAAACCGTTATCGACTCGTGGACGCCGCCCGCTGGCGAAGCGGGCAAGGACCGCGAAGTCAGCGTCATTCTCCGGCTTCCCGACAACGCTTCACTCAAGCTCAAGCTCGAGTATGTCCAGGGCGACGGTCCGGTGAAAGTAGCGTTCGAATGGAGCACTCCCGCGGCCGACTCGGTCATCGCCGAGGCGCTCGAGACGGCCAAGACGGCCGACGCGATCGTGTTCGTCGGCGGCATCTCGGCGCAGCTTGAAGGCGAAGAGATGCACGTCGATTACGAAGGTTATCAAGGCGGCGATCGTTTGGCCATCGAGCTGCCTGCACTCCAGCAGCATCTGCTCGAAAAGTTGAAAGCAACGGGCAAACCGATCATATTCGTCAATCTCTCTGGCAGTGCCATCGCGATGCCGTGGGCTGACGAACATCTAAACGCGATCGTGCAGGCGTGGTATCCCGGCCAGGCCGGCGGCACCGCCGTCGCCGACGTGCTGCTGGGCAACTACAACCCCGCGGGCCGCCTCCCAATCACGTTCTACCGCGCCACCGCCGACCTGCCCGACTTCAAGGACTATAATATGGCCGGCCGCACGTATCGATATTTTGGTGGCAAGGCGCTGTTCCCGTTCGGCCACGGCCTCAGCTACACGAGCTTTGGGTACACGAACCTTCGTGTAACCCCCGCAACGGCCGGAACGCTCACCGTGACAGTGGATGTGACCAACACCGGGGCGCGCGACGGCGACGAGGTCGTCCAACTCTACGCCACGCCGCCCGCCGCGTCGCATCCGCGTGAGATTCGCGCGCTGTGCGGTTTCAGCCGCGTGCATCTGAAAGCCGGCGAGGCGAAGACCGTCAGTCTCACGGTCCCAGCCATCGCGCTCCGCCGTTGGAACGAGGAAAAGAAAGACTACGCAATCCCATCCGGCGACTGGACGATCGCCGCCGGTGCCTCCTCCGCCGACCTCCGGCAGACCGCGGCCGTGAAGCTCTGACGACAATCCAATATCGAGTCATTCCCCACCGCCATGCGCAAACTCCTCTGTTTTCTTTTCTGCCTGATCGTCGCCGGCCCGTCGCTCTTCGCGGCGGAAGCGGCGGCGCCGTCCCCAGCCAAGCCAAAGCTCACCTTCGTCATCGTGCATGGCGCTTGGGCCGGCGGCTGGGAGCACAAAAAACTCGCCGAAGCATTGCAGGCCGACGGCCACACCATCTATCGCGTGACACTCACCGGCCAGGGTGATCGCTCGCATCTCGCCTCGCCCGATATCGACCTGAGCGTGCACATCCAAGACGTCGTGAACTTCATCGAGTGGGAGGACCTGCACGATATCGTTCTTGTTGGACACAGTTACGGCGGCATGGTGATCACGGGTGCGGCGGATCGCGTCGCCTCGCGACTCAAGCACGTCATTTACCTCGATGCCTTCCTTCCGGAAAACGGCGAAAGCGTCAACTCTTCCATGGGAACAAACACTCCGCGCCGCATGCCCGCGGTCAACGGTTTCATCTCGCTCGGCGACCAGACGGGCAAACCGGTCCCGCACGTCGTGCCTCAGTCGGAGAAGACGTTCACCGAGCCGATCAAGCTCGAGCACCAGGACGAGGCGCGGCGTGTTCCAACCACCTACATCCTGACCGTTGACAAGGGTAAGACGCCCGACCAGGACGCGTTTTTCCGCTTCTATGAACGCGCGAAGGCCCGCGGCTGGAAGACCGAGATCATGGAAGGCCCTCACGTGGTGCACATCACCCAACCCGTGGAAACCGCACACTTGCTCGAGGCGGCCGTCGAAGGTCCGTAATCGTGCACGCCTTACCGCGGCAGCAAACCGACCCCGCAATCTGGCGATGACGCCTCGTTCCGCAGCCGCGTCTTTTTCCGCCCGCGTCACTCTGACGCTGATCGCGTCGCTTGCCGTGCTCGCACCCGCGCGCATCGCGGAGGCGTCAGGCGCGTCAGCCGATGGACCGGCGCCTGTGCTGCGTCAGATCGTCAACTTCAACCGCGAGTGGCTTTTCCGCCGGGGTAATAATCCGGGTGCGGAGGCGGCGAGCTTTCAGGACGCGGACTGGGAGCGCATCGGACTGCCACACTCGTTCAGCATACCCTATTTCGCGGAGGGCACGTTCTACGTCGGCGAGGGCTGGTATCGGAAGCACTTTGACCTGCCGGCGAAATGGGTTGGCCGGCGGATGTTTCTCGATTTCGAAGGAGCGTTCCAGGACGCGGAGATTTTTCTCAACGGACGGAAGGTCGGTGCGCACCAAGGCGGCTACACCGGTTTTGAAATCGACATCACGGACGCGGCGGTGATCGGGAACAACGTGCTTGCCGTGCGCCTGAACAACCAGTGGAACCCGCGTCTCGCCCCCCGTGCCGGGGAACACGTTTTCAGCGGCGGGCTCTATCGCAACGTCCGGCTCGTCGTCACCGCCCCGCTGCACGTAACGTGGTATGGCACCTTCGTGACAACGCCGTCGGTGTCGGCGGCCGCGGGCACGGTGAACGTGAAAACCGAAGTGGTGAATCAGTCAGCCGCTGCGAAACATTGCGCTGTGCGCACGACTGTGCTCGATCCCGCTGGCCGTCCCGTCGCGAGCATGGAAGCGACCCAAACGATTTCGTCCGGGCAGACGGCGATTTTCGATCAGAGTAGCGCGCCCGTCGCGAATCCACAGCTTTGGTCGCCCGAGCATCCGCATCTGTATTCTGTTAAGACAACTGTGCTGGACGACGGAAAGCCGGTGGATGACTTCACTTCGCCGCTCGGTTTCCGCTGGTTCAGGTTCACCGCCGACCAAGGTTTTTTCCTCAACGGCAAACGCTACTACTTCAAAGGCGCCAACGTGCATCAGGACCATGCCGGCTGGGGCGACGCCGTGGCCGAGAGCGGATTTTTCCGCGACGTGCAGCTGATGAAGGATGCCGGCTTCGAGTTTATCCGCGGCTCGCATTATCCACACGCGCCGGCGTTTTCGACCGCGTGCGATCGGATTGGCGTGCTGTTCTGGTCGGAGAACTGTTTTTGGGGTACGACCGGTTTCAAGAGCCCATGGGCGGCCAGTGCCTATCCGACGAACCCAGCCGACGAAGCCGGGTTCGAGGCGAGTGTGGAAGCCAGCTTGCGCGATATGATCCGCATCCATCGCAACCATCCGAGTATCATTGTCTGGAGCATGGACAATGAAGTGTTCTTCAGCGACCGGGCCGTGATGCCGAAGGTGCGGCAACTTCTGCGAAGATTGGTCGCCCGGTCGCATGAACTCGATCCAACCCGGCCCGCGGCCATCGGTGGCTGCCAGCGCGGCGACATCGACCATCTCGGAGATGTGGCCGGCTATAACGGCGACGGCGCGCGCCTTTTTCCAAATCCGGGCATTCCGAATCTGGTTTCCGAATACGGCTCGACGATGACGGACCGTCCCGGCGCCTACGAGCCTGGCTGGGGCGATCTGCCGCTCACACCCGGCGCCGATCCCGCGCAGCCGGGTTCATGGCGTCTCCCTTGGCGGAGCGGCGAAGCAATCTGGTGCGGCTTCGATCATGGCAGCCTCGCAGGTCGCCGGTTCGGCGGCATGGGCATTGTGGACTACTTTCGCCTGCCAAAGCGGCAGTGGTATTGGTATCGAGACGCGTATCGACACATTCCGCCGCCGGTCTGGCCGAGCAAGGGCGTTCCAGCCGCGCTGAGATTGTCGGCCGACCGGACCACGCTCCGCTCCGTCGACGGCACCGATGACGCTCAGATCGTCGTCACCGTCGTGGACCAAGCGGGCCATCCACTCAGCAATTGCCCGCCAGTGACGCTCACCATCGATTCAGGCCCGGGGGAATTTCCCACAGGCCCGAGCATCACGTTCGCCGCGGACTCGGACATTCCCATTCGCGACGGCATGGCGGCGATGGAATTCCGTTCCTACTATGCCGGGGAAACGATCATCCGCGCATCGTCGCCGGGTCTGCCGGATGCAATGATCCGGATCACTTCACTCGGCGAACCCCACTTCGTTCCTGGCGTGACGCCTCCCGTGAAACCGCGCCCTTACGTGCGCTTTGTCGCCGAGACTGCCGACCAGAGTTCTGGGACTTTCGGCCGCGAAAATCCAACCCGAGCCAGCAGCGAAATGCCTGCGCACAGCGCGCGACTCGCCAACGATGGCGAACCCGCGACTTTCTGGCAGGCGGAGCCCGGCGACCCGACTCCGTGGCTGCGCGTTGATCTCGAGCGCATCGTGACCGTCAAAGAGAGCCGGTTGACGTTTCCCACGACTGGCGACTGGCGCTATCGCATCGAGATCTCCGACGACGGGGAACACGATTGGAAACTGCTCGCGGAGCACACCCGGCTCGAAAGTGGTAAGGAACGGTCCGACCGCGTGGAGAACGTTTCAGCCCGTGGTCGTTTCCTGCGCATCCAGCTCACCGGCTGGCCGAAGACCGGCGCTCCCGCCATCGCCGAAGTGGCAGTCCTCGGATCCGTTTCGCAGCGTTGAACAAAAAGTCTTTCGTCCCATGAAAATGCCCTCCCATCAGACGCATCCAACGACCATCAGGTCGATACGTGCCGCACTCGGCTTAGTCGCTGCGTTCGCCGGGCTGTCGCCCGCGCGCGCGGCAGAGGAGTCCCTCAAATCACCCGACGGTCGGATCGTTATCGTCGTGAACGACACCGACGGCCTCCGCTATCACGTCACGCTCGACGGCGCCCCCGTGCTGGCCGAATCCGCGCTCGGTCTCGATTTCGAGGGTGGTTTCTCGCTCGGACGCCGCACAGCGATCGTCGGCGCCACGCGCGGCGAGCATGACAGCACCTGGGAAAATGCGTTCGGCCAGCGCCGCACGGTCCGCGACCACTACCGCGAACTGAAACTCGACCTACAGGACCACGCGGACTCGCCACGTCGGTTCAACGTGATCGTGCGCGCCTACGATAACGGCGTCGCGCTACGCTACGAAATTCCCGTGCAGCCGGGATTGGAGAGCTACGTCGTCACCAACGAGCGCACGGAGTTCATTTTTCCCGCCGATCTCACATGCTGGGCGGGCGACTATTCCGACTGCGCCGAGAATCAGTATCCAAAAAAGCCGCTGAGCCAGCTCACCGCCAACGTCGCCCGGCCGCACGTGCTGCCGCTCCTCGTGAAGTTGCCACAGGGATACGCCGCGGTCGCCGAGTCCGACCTGCTCGACTGGGCGGGGATGTTCGTCACGTCCGCCGGCCCGCGCGCGGACGGCACGCCGCGCCCCGGCGCGAAAGTAACGCTCGCCGCGCGCAAGGACGGCCACGCGCTCGTCGTGGGCCACGACCGCCGCCTTAGTCCGTGGCGCGTGATCACGCTGGCGCGTCAGGCCCGCGATCTCATCGGCAACGACCTCATCGCCACGCTCGCGACACCGTCGCAGATCGCCGACACCTCCTGGATCAAGCCCGGCATCACGGCGTGGGACTCGTGGTGGACGGGCACCAACCCGACGCAGCCGAATTTCAAGGGACTCAACTCCCGCGGCGACACGCGCTCGCATCAGGAATACATCCAGTTCGCCGCGGACATGGGCTTCCCGTATCAGCTCATCGACTGGTTCTGGTACGAGCCGATGAACAATCCGAAGGCCGATCTCACCAAGCCCGCGGCGCACGTCGATATCCCGGGCCTCATCGCATTCGCGCGCGAGCGCAACGTCCGCCTCCTGCTGTGGCTTGATTCCCACGACGTGGAGCGCCAGGGCTTCGACAAGGTTTTCTCGCAGATCGCGCAATGGGGCTTCGCGGGCGTGAAGATCGATTTCATGAACCACGACGGCCAGGAGACGGTGAAATGGTACAACGACGCCCTCGCCGCCGCCGCGCGCTACAAGTTGATGGTCGATCTCCACGGCGCGTATAAACCGACCGGCCTCGCCCGCACCTGGCCCAACTTCATCACGCAAGAGGGCGTGCTCGGCAACGAGTACAACAAAATCCGGCCAGGAGCCTGCATCACGTTGCACACCGTCACGCTGCCGTTCACGCGCGGCCTGCTTGGACCGATGGATTTCACGCCCGGCGGTTTTCTCAACCGCACCGCGGCCGACTTCAAGACGGCCACCCTTCTTACAAGCGGCATGGTGCTC
>DAITQE010000096.1:0-990 GCA_036833235.1 Opitutus sp. | reverse complement strand
CTTCAAGGTGACGCAGCCCGCCCAGGTCGTCGGCACGCGCGCCCGCCAGCTCGCGGAGACCGTAGTGTATTTCAGCCCGCTGCTCGTCCTGTGCGACAGCCCGGACAACTACCGCGGCCAGCCGGGCGTGGAATTTTTCCGCGGGCTGCCCACGGTTTGGGACGACACGGTTGTGCTCTCCGCCGAAGTTGCACAGCACGTCGTCATCGCGCGTCGCTCGGGCTCGCGTTGGTATCTCGCGGCGATGAACGGCGACGCGCCGCTCACGCTCAAGGTTCCGCTGAAATTCCTTGGCAAAGGAAAATGGCAACTCCGGGCGTTTGCCGATACCGCAGAGTCCGGCGCGCAGCCCGAGAAGATCTCCGACACCACGACGATGGTTGGTGCCGACGATATGGTCGAACTCACACTGGCTCCAGCCGGCGGATACGCCGCGGCGCTGTCGCCAAGTCCATAACCGTGCGCCGCGATTTCCATCTTATGAACCTCGCGTCTTCGTCTGACGGTAGGGCGAGGCGTCCCGCCGAGCCGCGGCTCACCGGGGACGGTTCGCCCCACCTCGCACCGACCGACAACCGGCAAGTACGCGAGACCCAATACCTGTTAGTTAAATCCCAACCACCACACCGATCATGACTGATACGTTTCTCAAATTGACCAAAGCAGCCGCCCTGGCTGCGGCATTCACACTCGCGGCCTCCGCCTCGGCGCAGGACGGCACGATCTATCCGCTCGACGCTCCGCCTGAGCCCGGCGCCATTCCGCTCAATACGGGCGGTGTCAAAGACCAGCCCGCGAAGGAGAGCTGGTTTCGCCAGTGGGGCGAGCCGATGGTGCGCAACGTCACCGATGCGACGCTCACGCCTTACCTTCCCGATCCCGCCAAGGCCAACGGCACCGCCGTCATCGTCGCGCCCGGCGGCGGCTTTCGCTGGCTCTCGATCAACAACGAAGGCTGGAAAATCGCCAAAGCGCTGAACGCCCAGGGAG